>NZ_JBEPYQ010000021.1:0-85198 GCF_041641335.1 Cohnella sp.
CGCCTTATCGCGAAAGCGTTCGAAGCCGAACAATCGTACGACGCCGTCAAAAAAAAGGACACCCCGATCACTCGGAGCGTCCTTCATCCTTGCTTATTCGTTTGCCGCCGTCCGTCCTAACCCCATCATACCTGCCGTCCACCTCTTCAGCGATATTGCGGTAGGCGATCGTCTCTTCGACGATCGGGTCGACGTTCGCCTGGATGCGGATTTCCCACTTCGGGTGCAGCCGCCTCGCGGCTTTGGCGCCGGCTTCTTCCTCGTCGGCCTCCGCCGGCTCCTCGCTCAGCTTGCGGGCCAGCAGCTCTTCGGCTTCTTCGCGCTCCAATTCGTTCGCCTCCTTCGTCACTAGGATGGTCGAATGCGCTTCATCTCATGTGCTAACCGCCGGCTTTCAGTTCCCGGCTCAGTTCGTCGTGGATGCGGCCGTTCGTGGCCAGCACGTTGCGCACGGCAAGCTGGTAGGGCTCGCCGCCGAAGTCGGACATTCGTCCGCCCGCTTCTTGGACGAGCAAAGATCCGGCCGCGACATCCCAGGCGCTCAGGTTGTGCTCCCAGAACCCGGACAGCCGCCCCGCCGCGACGTAAGCGAGATGCAGCGCCGCCGAGCCCGCCACGCGCAGATTGCGAACCTTGGGCGCGATAGCCTGAATATCCGCCAGATTGGCGGGCAAGGCTGCGTGCGGATCGGCCGGGAATCCGGTCGCGACCAAGCTTTGGCTCAGCGTCTCTTCCTGCGACACGCTCATCTTGCGGCCGTGCACGTACGCGCCTTTGCCCCGTTCGGCGACGAACAGCTCGTCCCGCGACGGATCGTAGACGACTCCGACGATCACTTCCCCCCGATGGGCCAGAGCGATGGACACCGAATAGAAAGGAAAGCCGTGCACATAGTTCGTCGTTCCGTCCACCGGGTCGACGATCCACAAATACTCGGCGTCGCTTACCGCCTCCAGCGCCTTGGCCGACGCTTTCGGGCCCGGCTCCACTCCTTCTTCCCCTAAGAAAACATGGTCGGGAAAATGGGTAGCGATCAAATTGCGAATCATTCTCTCCGCGCCCTTGTCCACTTCCGTGACCAAATCCTGCGCCGAATATTTCGTATCCAGTTGGGTTATATTTCCGCTCTTGCTTTTGATCCACTCCCCGGCTTTGGCCGCGCAATTGACGGCTACCGCGGTGAAGCTCTTGCCGCCGATGACGCTCTCCGGTTGATTGGCATTCATGAATTCATCCCTCTAATCTTCGAAATCGGTTGCAAGGACCAGGTTGTCCTTCTTCTAATCATATACGAAAACGGCGACGAGCGGTTGCGGCGTTCGCTTACGGACCGCCTTATTTTCCGCCCGACTTTCCCTTATCATAGCTTATTGTCCCCGTATCTACAAAGTTTTATAGGAAAGAGCCTTCCCCGCCAAAAAGCGAGAAAAGCTCTTCTCCCGTTCGAGGCCGACTCAGCCTACGATATTATACCCGTTGTCGACGTGAATGACTTCTCCGGTAATTCCTCTCGCCCACGGGCTCATGAGGAACAGCGCGGCGTCGCCGACGTCCGCGGCTTCCGTGTTGCGGCGCAGCGGCGCCTTCTCTTCGACGTGCTTCAGAATCGTGTTGAAGCCGGCGATTCCTTTGGCCGCGAGCGTACGGATTGGACCTGCCGAGATCGCGTTCACCCGAATGCCGCTTGGTCCGAGATCGCTGGCCAGATAACGAACCGACGCCTCCAGAGCCGCTTTGGCGACGCCCATGACGTTGTAGTTCTGAAGCGTGCGCTCCGCACCGAGATAAGTCAGCGTAACGACGCTGCCGCCTTCGGTCATGAGCGGATACAGTCTCTGCGCCACCGCGGTCAGCGAGTAGACGCTGACGTCGTGCGCCAGAGCGAATCCATCCCGCGACGTGTTGACGTACAGTCCGTCCAGTTCCTCCGCCTTCGCGAAAGCGATACAGTGCGCCAAGCCATGGACGACGCCGACCTCTTCCTTCAGCTTCGCCGCCAACCCCTCGATCTCCTCATCGGAAGACACGTTGCATTGCAGCGTCAGCGAGCCCTCGATCGTGCCGGACAGCCTCTTGACCCGTTCTTCCACCCGTTCGTTCTCGTATGTAAAAATCAGTCTGGCTCCTTGCGATGCAAGCGCTTGCGCGATGGCCCAGGCAATGCTGCGCTCGTTGGCGACGCCCATGACCACGATATTTTTCCCCTCAAGCAAACCGTTCATTTCGCAGAAATCCTCCTCTTCGTTATACTGCGGACGGATAAGCATCCTCCATTTTCCAACGTACCTTATTTCCAAAGGGAATGCAATCATGAAATGCGCCGGAGGAACGCTTGAATCGAAGGATCATGCCCGGATCTCCACTGTGCCTCCGTCAAGCACGCGAACAGGCTGCCCAGCCGCTTCCAACGAGCGAAAATGCTCCATCAACCGCAGCAGCGCGTCATCCTTCTTCTTCGCTTCGATCATGACGTCCAGAGCCGGCGTTGTCCCGGCGATACCGTGCAGAAATTCAAGCAGATGCTCCGGCTCGACGTAATCGGCGTGACCGCGAGGATCGGAGGTGCTCTTGGGGCTGGAAACGTGAATTTTCGGCGGGAGTTTAAGGTCGGAATCGGCGCCATGGACGACGTTCCATTCGAGCCGATCCCAAGTGCGCATTATTCTCGGCCACAGCTCCACGGTCGTCTCGCTGCCCCGGTTCACCGCATCGTGATGAATGTCGAGCACCATCGGCACTCCGACTTCCTCGGCGATGGCCAGCGTCTCCTCGGCCGTAAACGTCTTATCGTCGTTTTCCAGCGTAACTCGATTGGCAATTCTCGGCTCGATAAGACGAAATTGCTCGACGAACCGTTTTCCCGCCGTATCCTTGTCTCCATAGCTGCCGCCGACGTGAATGTTGTTCAGCGCCCGACCGTCCAGTCCCATCGCTTCAAGAATCCGCACATGATGCTTCAGATCGTTGACCGATTTCTCGAACACATCCTTGCGCGGCGTATTCAACACCGTAAAATGATCCGGGTGAAAAGACACCCGCATCTCATGCTCGCGCACGAAATCCCCGACCTCCGCGAACGACGCCGCTAGAGCCGGGTACGGGTCCCAATCCCGCAAGTCCTCGTGGGTGGCCAGCGGAATGAGCTTCGAGGTCATCCGGTACACGCGAACGCCCAAGTACCGGTTATGCTTCAGCAGCCGCAGCGTGTTGCGCAGATTTTCCTCGGCGATCCTCTCGAGCCTGCGCAGCCCCGCTTCCCGATCCGCCAGCCTGGAGAAGCTCGCCATCGTCATCGTTTTCGACGGGGAGGCATTCTCCAACTGCACGGACATCGCGACATAGCCGAAACGGACGATCATGCTCTTTCACCCCCGGATTTGCTTGAGGGTTCTAGGATTGCTCTCCGAAGAACATTTCATGTGCGAGCGCGGTCTGGACTCTTGCTTCCTCCTCGGTCAAACGGCGAACGAGCTCCATCTCCACCTGCGTCACTTCTTCCCCTTGGAAGTTGATCTCGGCGATCGACGCCACTATACGCACGATAGCTACCGCTTGGTTATCGGGCGTATAGGCGATCACTTTCTGCCCTGTCGGGAACACGCGAAACTGCTTTTTGACCATTTTGCCGCGCCCGTATTCCAGCAGCTCGTATAATTCCTGGTCGGATTTGAATTTGCACACCGAATTGAATTCCGTTTGAAAACCCATGGCGTTCCCTCCTGACTCGTTAGCGCGTCTGTCTCCGCTTCGCGGCTGCTCGCGCGCTTTTCCTGACATTCATTATACCCTCCGGAAGGGATGCAGGGAAAGGCCGTTGTCATCCCGATCACTGAAGGGATAAATGCTCGTTCTCCACGGCATTCTATGTGGAAGGGGGGGAATGACTTTGAATCGGTGGATCGTTGTCCCGATCGTCTTCATCTTGTCCATCGGATTTACGGTGATGATGGATTTGTTGCTGGGATTTACGCCCGACATGGCCCTGAAATCGATCCTTCTGCCTTTTCGTGTCATGGTGAAGGCGGAGACGGTCGTTATCGCTCTCCTGATTTTCATCGTTGCGGCTCTGGAAATCATGCACGCTCGCCAAGGATAATCCAAGTCGGCAAACAACCCTCGTCCCCGCCATTTAAGCCAGAGATCGTTGGCGCACGAAGGCTACAATCCAGAGCAGAAGCGGCAGGAAGACGCCGAACAATAAAAAAACGGAGGACAGAGCAAGATTCCCTTCCTCGATATGTTCCGCAAAGTTGGCCGCAATGATGAGCGAAAGACAATAGATAATCAACCCGACCGGATAGACCAGCTTTCGATAATCGCCAATACGAAATAACCCGGATATCCCGAGCACGGCGACATAATAGAAGATCGCTACCTTGAAGAAATCGCCGATAATGAGCGTCATCACGACAAACACGTCCAGGCGCTGGATGAACTCCTTGATATTCACCAGGCTGATCGTCGTCAGGAGCGGAAAAGTGGAGCGACTGGCAATATCAACGCCCAATACGGCAATGTTCATGGCCATACTGAAGCTTAATACGAGACCGCTCGCGAACAGAGCGACAAAAGACCAGCGGATTCCTTTACCGGGCCGGCTCAAATAAGGAAAAAGCATCGTAAAGCAAATCATTTCGGCGAACGGGAACTCGAAAGACTGCGTGAGCGTCGTATCGAGAACGGGTCCCCATCCTTTCTCCAACACGGGAAGAAGCCGATCAACGTCAATCACTCCGGATACAATCAACAGTAAATTACTTAGAACCCCCAGAACGACCATTACCGCAAAATAGATTTGAGCCGTGCGCGCCAGTACTTCGATGCCTTTATGCAACACATATCCGATCGTCAGCATCATCAAGGCGCCTATCGCGACCAACGGCGTTTGATCCAGCACCGAGGTGATCAGCAGATCGGCCCCGTCTCGCATATCTCTCGCCGCCCCGTAAATGAAGAAGAGCGCGTATAGCAAGCCTAGCGGCCACCCGATCCATTTGCCCAGGATCTCTATTGCATAGCTTGTAAGCGGCAGATCCGGATAGCGCCGATACAAGGAAGCGTACAGCCCGAGCAACGCAAGCCCCCCCGCTGTTCCCAGAAGAATGGCGATCCATGCGTCTTTCTCGGCGTCCAAACCCAGACTGACGACCAAGGCGGTGCCCATCTCGAACAGGAAGATCAACGCCGCCATTTGTCCGGGACTGATTTTCGCTTTTTCCACCCTGCCGCCGCCTTTCCGCCTGGATCTATTTATTGGTCATGCTCGATTTCGTCGTCATGCCCGTCCTTAACAGAACCGTCTCCACCGTCACTTCCGCCTTGCAGGTCCGAAAGAGTTCCCCCCATTCCTTCTCCATCGCCTTCCACGCCTTGGGCCGGTCCCGTTGCACGGCCTCTCCGAATCCGAGAATATCGCTGTTCAACCGTTTCGCCAATTTTACGGCTTGCTTGACTTCATGCACGGTTATGGCTTCCCACTGCTGTTCCAGTTTCTTGATTTCGTCCGATTTCGTGAGATCGACCGGACAATTCGCTTCTCCCACTTTTCCGGTTTGCTTGATGATGATCCGAATGACCGGCCGATCATCCCGGACATCCGCTTTCAGCTTGGTTGCCGATCCGTAAGTCTCGACGGCGATCTTTCCTTTCGGCTCGCATTTCAGATTGACAATCGTGCTTTTCAGCTTATTGTTGATCCATGCAACGCCGCGCGTCTCGTTCCGGTTCAGCCAACCGACCAGCTTGCCGTTCTTCATGACGGCCATGCCGGCAACCTTCAATGCTGCGGGCGGATCCGTATGCATTAAATTTGCCCTCTTCCTGCCTGTCGTCTCTGGGCCTGTAAGCTTGATCCCGCTGATGGCGAGGCCTGCGTTCTTGCGGTATATGCCGTGAATGGCTTCGACCAGCTGAACTTCATAGTTTTCCCCTACTGTACTTTCCGCAAGCTGGATCTTGCCCAGTATGGCGTTGGCCGGAATTTCGTCGATCGGCGTTAGCGTCTTTAGCAGCGTTTCCGCATCTGTTCCCCTGGCGATATACACTCTCGTCGTCAGCCGCGATTCATGGTCGCGTTCCAGAAGATCGAACAGCTCTTTCACTCCTTCTCTCGCTAGCCGCTCGCCGATCACCAGATCCCGCAAATGCTGCAGGCTAATTCGTCGCGAGCCCTTAAGCGCAACCTTGCGAACCGCTTCAAACACCGTTTCTCCCGATTCGGTGAAAACCGCAACAGGGGCTACGGCTCCAGTAGCATTGCGGCCGGCGATTTCCTTGGAATTGACGATTTGAAACGTGACGCGATAATCGCCGGTTTTCGCGTCCTTGTCTATGCCAATGGCCATGGCGAGGGAAAGCTCGTTCAGCTCCCGGTAGTCCCAGCAGCCCGATAGGAAAATCAAACCAAGCAACGCCAAGCCTGGAAGGCCGAGTCTACGAATCTTGACGTTTCCCTTCCGAAGCATCGGATAATCCCTCCTGTTTCGCGCTAAGATCCGGTCGCGTACGGGACGTTCGGATGGAGGAGCGCCATATTGTATCTTCTTGACGCCTTGGATCGAACGGAGAGAACGGATACAGATACGGAACGCCAAACGATTTCAAGCTGGTCATATGCGCCACGAGAAAAATCATCCCCATCATGACGCCGTAGAAGCCGAAGGTGGACGCCAAGATCATCATCGGGAAGCGAATCACCCGGACGGCGTTGTTCAACTGGACGCCCGGGGTGGCAAAGCTGGCGATCCCCGTCAGGGATACGACGATGACCATCATCGCGGTGACGACGCCAGCTTCGACGGCCGCCGAGCCCAGCACGATGGCGCCGACAATCGATACGGCTTGTCCGACCGCCCGCGGCATCCGGACGCCGGCTTCCCGCATGATCTCGAACGAAACCTCCATGAGCAGCGCCTCGAAGAAGGCGGGAAACGGAATCCCTTCGCGTTGCGCCAATAAATTGATGACCAGGATGGTCGGGATCATTTCATGATGAAAGGTCGTTACGGCAATGTAAATCGACGGCAGCAGCAGCAAAATAAAAAAACTGGCATACCTGACGATTCGCATAAATACGGCAAAGTGAAACCGTAGATAGTAATCCTCCGTCGATTTTAAAAATTGCGAGAAGTTGGTCGGTACGCTCAGCGTGAACGGGGTCCCGTCGACGACGATCGCGACTCGTCCCTCCAGCAGTTGACCGACGGCCATGTCCGGCCGTTCCGTACTGTACAACGTTGGGAAGGGGGTAATCGTTTGATCCCGAATCAGCTCTTCGATGTAACCTGATCCCTGAATCGCATCGATACGAATCGCGGACAGCCGTTGCTTCACTTCCTGAACCAGACGATCTTCCGCAACGCCTCTTACGTAGACGATCGCAATGTCGGTTTTGGATGAATGGCCGATCGTCATCGGTTCGACCCATAAATTCGGATTCTTAAGTCTTCTTCGGATCAGCGAGACATTCGTCTGGATGGATTCGATGAAGCTGTCTTTCGGACCGCGGACGGTAACCTCGGTCGTAGGCTCCGCTATCGCTCTCCAGCTCCCGCCGCGAAGGTCCCCGATAATCGCTTCGGCGCACCCGTCCACCAAGATGACGATATCGCCCGACAACAGGCTGTGCATCATATCGTTCCAATCGGTCCGGACCATGACGCCCCCGACAGTCGTTGCCCTTGCCAGGATCTCTTTAAATACTCCGATGCAATCGGCTTTGGCCGCCGTCAGGTCGGTTTCCGTCGGCGCGCCCCATAGCGACTGCATGATAAAATCATTCACTTTTTCCTTATCCGTTAGCCCGTCAATATATATGACCGCAACCTGGACCTGCGGCTCTCCCCGCATTAGAAAAGTACGTACGATCAAGTCCGGACTATGGCCTAAAGCTTCCTTGACGGAACCGACCGTATCGGCCATTTCCCGCCGAAGCACCCGGCCGTTTTGCCGCGAATCCTTCCCTTCGGCGCCTTCTTTCCCGACCCGGTAACCCGTCCGTTTCATCAACATCCTGTCCCTTGTGAAGCATTTCTTTCCAGTATTTGCGTATTGAGTTACCGCTATTCAACCGCTGCCGGATCCTTGACTATTCAGAAGTATACGAATTCAGGGATTCGAACGATGAGTCAATCGATATGGCGTCGGGGATAAGCCTGTCGAGGATTTGAATAGCTTGGACAGGTAGGAAACGTCGGGAATGCCCACTCTCGCGCCTATTTCTGCCAGCTTGAGGTCGGTAGAGGTTAACAGCCACTTGGCCTCTTCGATTCTTTTTCTGTTCACGTACTGGATCGGAGACGTGCCGAAATGCCTTCTGAACACGCGAATAAAATAATTGGGGTGCAGGTGGGCGCGTTCCGCCAGCTCGTCGATGGTTAGGTTTCGATTGTAATGAAGATGGATATGCTCGATGACGGCTTGAAGCGGCATGGACTCTGCTGCAGGCTCGACGCCGACCGCGCTGGACGCCGCTCGCTCGATATAATGGGCGATCAGCTTCATCATAGCGGTTTTTAACAGCAAAGGGGCAGTCAAGGACGTATCGTTTTCACAAGCAAGCAGCTCCCGGAACAGCCGCTGAGGTTCGCCCTCGACTCCCGAATCGAGAACGACAGGGATTTTCAGAAGATCAAATAGATTGTTTTCCCCTACCATTGCCGTAAAATGGCACCAATATTTCGTAAACCTCGGTCCGGACGCGTAGGAGTACGATTGCTTCACTCCCTGCGGCATCAGAAACCACTGTCCCGGTTGGGGAGCATATTCCGTGTCGCCGATTTTCAGCCAACCTTCGCCCTCGCAAATCAAATAAAATTTATTATAATCCGGCGTGTAATCGAGGTCCCGCCAGTCGGGCAAAACCTGCTTAAATCCCATTTCGGTTACGCGGACCTGTAGATTATCGAGATAAAGCCGGATCAGCTGTTGCCTGACATTGTCCATGGTCAGTCACCTTGTATGAAAGATAGATAATTTTAACCATCAGGAAGTTAGGATTCTATATTCAAGAGTATACCACGGTATTGCTAGGATAATTCTGTAGCATAACAAATGGGAGGCTTGATCCGCATGGTTAAGGCGCAAATCGCCAAGGGTCCGTTCGAACCCTCATTCGAATCGCTCAGGACATTCGCGTGCCCGGAATGGTTCCGGGACGCCAAATTAGGCATATGGTCGCACTGGGGTCCGCAATCGGTGCCGATGTACGGGGACTGGTACGCGAGGAACATGTATCTCGAAGGCTCCGACCAATACCGGTATCATATTCGTCATTACGGGCATCCGTCGAAATTCGGATTTAAAGATATCGCGCAGCAATGGAAAGCGGAGAAATTCGATCCGGAATCGCTGATGGACTTGTACGTAGCTGCCGGCGCCAAGTATTTCGTCGCGCAGGCGATGCACCACGATAACTTCTTCAATTACGATTCGAAAATCCACCGTTGGAACTCCGTCAATATGGGACCGAAGAAAGATATCGTAGCCCTGTGGAAAGCCGCCGCTTCCCGGCGGGGACTGCCTTTCGGTCTGACCGAACATCTCGGAGCAACGTTCAGCTGGTATAAATTCAATAAGGGACAGGATAAGGAGGGTCCGTACGCGGGCATCCCTTATGACGGCAACGACCCGGAGTACGAGGATTTTTATTTGCCGAACCGCGAGCATTACGATCCCGACAACCTGTCGTCCGAACCGACGCCATGGTATACCTCCAATCCTGAATGGCATCAGCGCTGGTTCGACGTCGTCAAAGAAGTCATCGATCTGTACCAGCCGGATCTGTTCTATTCCGACGGCGGGCTTCCCTTCGCCAGCGCATGGGATCATAAAGATGCCTCCTTGGACGACCCGTTATTCGCGGCCGGACTGCAAGCGGTCGCGCACCTGTACAATACGAACGCAGCGGCCAATGGCGGAGTGAATCGCGCGGTTTATAATCAGAAAGACCGGAGGCAGGACGTTTACCGCATCGGGATCCTCGACATTGAGCGCAGCCAGTTGCCGGACATCAGGCCTGACCCATGGCAGACCGATACTTGTGTCGGGGATTGGTTCTACAATGTGAAAACCGAATACAAGAAACCGGGGCACGTCATCGAAATTTTCGTAGATATCATTGCCAAAAACGGCAACCTGCTCCTTAATATTCCGCAGAAGCCGGACGGCACGATAGATGACGAGTGCACGCATATTCTGAAAGAGATGGCCCAATGGATTCAGGTATGCGGGGAAGGCGTGCATGGCACCCGGCCTTTCCGCGTATCGGGCGAAGGCCATTCCAGCGTTGTCATTGATCATTTCAAGGAAGACAGAGTAGAATGGAATTCAGGCGACTTCCGTTTCACCCAAAAGGGAAATACGCTTTACGCCTTCCTGATGCGGTGGCCGGATGATCATCGCGCCTTCATCCGTACGTTGACTCCGGCAGACCGGGTGCAGTCTGTCCGATTGCTTGGCGTGGGTGAAGTTCCGTTCGAACAGCCCTACGGGGCTCTGATCGTTTCGCTTCCAGACCGGCGTCCGACGCCTTACGTCAACTGCCTGGCGATCGAACTAAAGCCTTAAAGGGGAGATCCAAGATGAGAATTCAATACAAGCTATTTCCGGGGGGACGGTCCAAGGCTGTAACCTTCAGCTTTGATGACGGGCGGTCGCAGGATCGCCTACTCGTGAGCAAAATGAATCAATACGGCCTCAAGGGGTCCTTTCACCTGAATTCCGGTTTATTGGGTAGAGAGGGCTACATCGAAGCGGAAGAAGTTAAAACGTTATATCGGGGTCATGAGGTATCCGCACACACGGTTGATCATCCCTTTTTGGAAATTTCTCCACCTGACCAAGTGGCGCACGAAATATTGGAGGATCGAAGGGCACTCGAAGGCCTGGTTGGCTACCCCGTCCGAGGCATGAGTTATCCTTTTGGAACCTATGATGATAAGGTTGTGTCCATGTTGCCGGCGCTCGGAATCGAATATGCAAGAACGGTTAACAGTCATGGCCAATTCGATATGCCGTCTGACCCCCTTCGTTGGCACCCCACCTGCCATCATAAGCAAATGGTAGAGCGGACCCAGGCTTTCATTGCTCATGGTGACTGGTTTAACAGGATGTCTCTGCTCTACATTTGGGGTCATAGTTACGAGTTTGATCATGACGATAATTGGGAGCTCATCGACCAGGTAGGAGAGCTTCTTATGGATAATGATACCATCTGGTATGCAACGAACGCAGAAATCATTGCTTATAAGAATGCACTAGAACGACTGCAATTTTCGGTTGATAGAAGGTTGGTATACAATCCTTCCGCCTTGGACGTCTGGATCAGCGCTGATGAAGAGTCTATTCAGGTGTCGGCTGGTCAATTGCTGAATCTGTCTAAGGATTGACGATTGCGGATGTTAAAGGGATTGTCCCGCAGTAATCGACCTGGGACAGTCCCTTCTTCTGTTGCAGGACTGCATTCATTCTTCCGCTCTTAGATCCAACGCAAACTCCTTGTCGCGGTCGCAGACCAGCACACCGTCCACAACCTCCAGCCTGGCTACCTGAATGGACGAGCGGCGCATTTCATAGTCCGAATCTTCATGATGTCCATTCACACGGCCGGGATGAGTGAAATAGAAGATATACCCTTCTTCTCCTTGAACGACCACATCCGCGTGAAGGCCGATCGTCCCGTCATCCTTACGTTTGCCAGGGTGGTCGAGAATGAGGCCGTTTCGTTCCCAAGTCATAAGATCATCGGAGCGGAAAACACCTTGTCCTCTCCATTCGTCTATGATAAGCCAATAATATCCTTTTAAGTGAAACACATTCGGTCCTTCGTGTCCTCTTTCGGTGATCACCGGACCGATCGGCTGCCAATTATACAGATTCTTGCTCTCGGCCGCGTAGGTATGATTCCGCTGCTTAAACCACATTCGAAACGTGCCGTTCGGCAGCCGGTACACGCAGGCATCGATCACGTTCTCCTCGCTAATGCCAAGCGTGGACTGGAACTCCCAACGAATAAGGTCCGGGCTTGTATAATGCCTGATACGAGCCTTGCCCGTCCAATCTACCGGTACGCCGTGAACGTAAGTGACATACATATGATAAAGCCCATCATGCCAAATGATTTCAGGCGCCCAGAACGTATTTCTGCCCCATTCGGTTTCGAGACCTTCCAAGGTTCCCCGGTATAACCAGGTTGATCCGCCATCCGATGAAGAAGCAACGCCGAGATCGGTGCCATGCACCCATCCGAATTTCGGCCCTTCCTGCGTTGCGCGGCGGTTCGTATAGATCATCCACCATTCCTTGGCCTGACGATTCCAGATGACGACAGGATCTGCCGCTCCATCATAGATGGGATCCCTAAACAATGGCGATTTCATATATTCTCCACCTCATAACAAAATCGGTCTACATCGATATAACCCTGTTCACGCTCGCCGTTATAGCTGTATAGCCCAATTCGGTCTCCCCTGTAATTCCCCCACCCCAGCTGATAGGCGTCTCCAAAGCTCGTGAAATGGTCCCCATCGACGCTATATTCGAACCGGCTGATTCCGTCCAGGTTCCACACAGACCTTAACCACAGGGTGGAACCTGATAATTCCGGGCCCCATTCCATCGTTCCCGAATGGTTAAACTTCAGAACCCTTGTCCCATTCCGTTGATGGACGCCAATCGTGCAATGAGTTTTCGCGAAATGGCAAAGCCCCGCTTCCTGCCCGTCCGCCATGCCGCCGATCTCTAATCGTACGGTTGCCTCATTGTGAGCCGTTCTATACGCTCTTTGCGAAAGGATGTTGCATACGGTAAAGAAATTGTCTTTATCGATGGGTTGGCATGCGTGTAGGCGCAAATAGCCGGGTCGTTCCGTTAACGACCATTTGTCGGCTCTTGGCTGATGGTTCCATTCCCAATACGGCTCAAGCGCCGCCCGGTCGAAATCGTCGTTCGTGGACAGATCCGTCGCGGGATGTCCGTTGAGGGGCTTCCTGCCTCCCCATACCATCTCCCCGATTCCGTCGCCGTCGATATCGTTTCCGATGATCGGCCATCCGTCTACCCATGTTACGGGCAGCAAGTGAAGCGGTCTGCCTTCGAAATCGCCCGATCCCTGATGGCTAATGAAGTACCAATCCCCGGAACCCGTCTGGACAAGTCCGCCCTGATTCGGCTCCCGGTCTATTTCCTTTCCGTGTGTATGGATAATTTCCTTTTCCTCATAAGGCCCATAAATATGCTCTGACCTCAACATCATGACGACTCTGACCTCAACGCCTTCCTCAAGGCGAACCTCGCTATGGAAGAAATAATAGGTTCCGTTTATTTTGTAGAGCTTATTGGCTTCGCTCCCTTTGTACTGATGAATAATCGTATCGCTGTCAAACAGCAGCTCTTTGCCGTCTTCGCTTAGTTTAAATAAATGGATGTTATAATTATCGGCAAAATGAGTGGCAACGAAGTAGCCTTGCCCGTCATCGTCCCAAAACGGACAACAGTCGTCCCATCCGCTAACCGCCCAAACTTGATGAAGCGGTGCCCAAGGTCCCGCAGGATCGGAAGCCGTGCTCATAAACAATCCTTCATCGGGCGTGAAAAAATAGACCCAATACTTATTCTTGTGGAATCGGATAGCCCCTGCCCAGACTCCTCTGCCGTACCGGTTCATTCGATCATAATTGTATTCGGGGCCGATGCTTGTCAAATCTTTAACGACATGCCCGATCATTCTCCAATTCACAAGGTCTTTGGAATGCAGCACCGCCATCCCCGGAGAGCAATGCAAGGTAGAGGAGATGCCGTAATAATCGTCCCCGACTCGAATGACATCCGGATCGCTGAAATCTCCCGGCAAGACAGGATTGACATAGGTGCCGTCCCCCTGATCTCCCCATGCTCCCTTCTTCGAAAAGGGGTATTCTATACGAAACTGAATGTCATGGGTATGTTCGTTAATGTCGAAATTCCCCTGCTCCGCACTTAGAATCAACTCGCCGTTAATCCGCAGATTTGTAAAGGTCACACCGCCTACGGTTCTTTCAGGGTTAAACCCGTGTATGCGGTTTCTATTTTCATTTCTTCCATTGTAGGTCACATTCCGGAATTCGACGTTCTCAATCCTCTTGCCGGCTGCAGGATTATATTTTTCATTAAATACCACGCGCAGATCCACAAGCTGCCCAAGCTCGAAATCCTCCACGTGGATATCCTCGTAGCAGACATTCCGCACCGTGTTATTATCTCCTACGTTAATGTTCATGGCCCCCCAATAACCAGGTTGGGGTTCATGGTGCTCCAATATATCGATATTGCTGAACTTGATGTCTTCGATCAGATCGCCTCCCCGACGATAGTCCCCATGCCCGCCGATGTTCATCGCGTGAGCTACGTCTGCCCAAAGGACGGAGTTTTTGACATGAATGCAGCGCGAATCTCCTTTATAATCCCAGCGGCTTCCGTATATGGCTATACAATCGTCGGATGTCCGCAGGAACACATCGTCTATCTCCACATGCGAGCTGGACATCATGTCGATCCCATCGGACCATCCTCGCGTGCTGAATGACTTGAAGTTGCGGATCCGGATATGCTCGGACTTGCCGATGTAAATGCTATAGTGAGGCGGATCGAGCAGCACGATACCTTCCACTGAAATATGGTGCGAGAACGTGATCCTAACGCCCCGGAAAGCGGAGAACCGGTGGAAATCTGATAGATAGAGCACCCCTCTGCCACGAATGGCGACATCTTGTACATGATCGCAGACAAGGGAACCGACAACAATGGCGCCGCCGGCAATATAGACGGTTTTCCCGGAAGGAATACGGAAGATCGTCTCCTCCAGATAATGCATCCCAGGCCCGAAATAGATCACTTCCGGTGCCGCGCCTCCGGGCTGCAGCGGACGGTTAGCCAAACGGTCGATATCCGCCATCCGATGAATGGCAGGCTTCAGGAACATCACGTTCGGTGCGTCTGGTTGCGGGGGATTCTCCTCCGGAGCATTCGCGAAAAGATGAAGATTGCTAAAGCGGTCCCCGTTCACTTCAATAGACAGCTTGCACGGTTCTTCCAACCGGAAGGTAACGACCGCATCTTCCACTTCGAACGGGATCCGCTTCGAGAGCGGGCGGATGACAGCTTGTTGAATAGGTCCCTTCAGGCTCTCGACCCGTACCTCCACCGTTCCCTCCATGTCAAAATAGGCCATAGAGGCCTGTCTGACATGGTGCATGTCCACCTTAGCTTCATATACGAATAACGGCTCCCAATTCTGTCCCGGGATGCGGACGCTCACCTCGAAATCATCCCGACCAATCGCACCTTCGGGCGCATCCCAAATCTTTAAATAACTCATCGTTGTTCTCCCCCCTGGAAAATTTACGAAATCGACAGTTGGTGATTACTTCCCGCCAGCATCAAGATAAGCTTGTACCTGTTTAATAACCTCTTCGCGTATCGTGTCGAGACCCAAGGCGCGCCATTTCTTGTTTTGTTCCTGCGTGTACTCCTTCCAATCATCGACCATACCGGTCATCAGCAGTTCGGATGCTTGGAGCATAGCGGGTTTGACCTTAGCGATTTCCGTTGCGACCGGCGTTGAATGAAATACGAATCCGGAAAGCGGGAGCTGGTAATAGCTAATCTTATCCCTTGCCCATTTCATGTAAGCCAGTGTCTTCGGATCGTTATCCGTCAAGAGGCGAGAGAGGGTTGGATTCAGAGTTAGTTCATAGCCGGGAAAGCGGTAGTTGGCGGATTGGGCAGTCAACTTATACCCGTTGTCGCCATCCTTAATCCAATGTTCGCCTTCAATCCCAAGTTCGAATAAATCATGGTTTTCTTGACTGCCGAAGAGCCAGTCCAAAAACCTCATCGTACGCTCCGTATTTCGGGATGTAACCGGGATCACCAAGCTGTTATTCGCGCGGAACGTGGTTCCGATGGATGCCGGCTGCATATCGCGTTGAGCCTGACTCCCCATAAGGAATGGCTCGTAATCCGCTTGGGGATCGACAAGCTTCAAATCCTTCCTAAGGTTGGCTATCCCGAATAGGGTTGTATCGGCTCTCGAAGCCTCTCTGGTTAATTCAATTGCATCTTCTATTTCTAGCGACAGCGGATTCGCGTTGTTGTACTTGCGAAATTGAACCCGGGTCCCGAAATGTCCGTAAATCGAGTCATGGGAATTAAAAGGAGCAGGAAAGTGAGCAAATTCCGAATCGGGATCGCCGATGGTCGCAGCGCCGATTACCTCCTTGCCATCCTTGGACAACGCCACATTAAACGGAATGCCGCCCGTAAACGAATTTGACATAATCGAGGCTAATCGAATGTCGTTGTGCCCTTTCTGATCAGGCAATCCCAATTGAAAAATGCCTCTGCTGCCGATCGCCGCCGGAATATATTCCGGATATTGATCGAGCACTTTATCGTAAAATTGGATCAGATCCTCCAATGTTTCCAACGGTTTCATCCCTAGCGACTCCCGAATGTCCTTCCGAATGGCAATTGCCGGCGGGTCGTAATAAGAGTCGAACAAAGGGATCGTATAGATATGGCCGTTAATTTTATTTGCCTCCATCATCTCCTGCGGAAATGCTTTCTTCAGACCTGGATAATCCTCGTTGTTAAAGTACTTGTCTAGTTGTTGATAATACCCCATGCTCACATTATTGAATAAATTTTTGGTCCATGGCGCATCGAACATCAAGTCGATGGGCTCCCCGGTAGACATTCTTAACCTCATCTTTTGTTCATATTCCAGGTAAGGACTAATCTCGAATTGAAGCGTTGTGTTTAATGATTCACGCGTCAATTGCTCGAATTTCTGTATAATTTTGTCCATGTCTACGGGTTTTTTCCCGAATAGCAACACTTTTAATGTGGCCGGGTCAGGAATTCCCTCCGTCAACGATTGCGTTCCTTGTGCATCTGACCCACGATTTGCGCTGTTCTCTTGCTCACGGGTTGAGCAGGCCGACAGGAACAAACTAAAACTACAGACAATCATCAGACCTAAAGCAAGTCTGGATCTATTGTGTTTCATTTGACTGCCCCCTGTTATTCGCATCCATCATACTAGCGTCTCCAGTTTATGCTCCCTGCGGTAATGGTCTGGAGTCATGCCCACATGCTTTTTGAATAACACGTAGAAGTAGTTCGTATTCTCGAATCCCACGTTTGCGCCAATCTTCCTGGCAGGATCGTCTGTTTTTACTAAAAGCTCCTTTGCCTTATCCATGCGAAGGGTCGTAAGATATTCGGAAACGGATACGCCCATCTCCTCTTTGAATAATCGTCTCATGTAATTGGTGGACAAGCCTACGTAATGGGACATCTGATCGACCGAAATATTAGGGTCCAAATAATTAACTTTCATGTATTCAACTAAGGCAGCAACCGTCTTGCTATTCTTTGATTTGGACTCCTGATCGCGAAGCTTGATGATTTGATTACATAGATCCATGTACCATTCTTCCATTTGTTCCAACGTGTCGAGGCGCCATAATTGCTGCTGACAAGTATGGATTTCCAAATGATGATCTGCCTGTTCCAGGTTTGACATGCTCTTAGCTGCGCGGATTGTCATGATCAGCAGTTGGGTTAGGGAATGGGTGATCTCGTAATACTTAAAGGCCATCATTTCAGAAAAAAACTCGGAGGTGTATTCCTTTAAGGTCTCCCCATCGCCAGCTTTGAGATTGGACATCATCTGCTTCTCCAGCGATTCGGGATATTCATACTCTCTGGATTCCGCTCCGATCCAATCATCGTAGGACAGGATACTATTCGTTCCATAGATTAAACGGTATAGGACGGCCTGGTAAGCGCAGTCCCTGGATTCGCGCATTTGTTCCATTTGGTGCGCGACGGAGCCAATCCCTACAGTAACACTGATTTTCAAAAAGCTTTTTATGTTCTTTTGGATTTCGACCCATATCCTTCTCAGCACGCTTGTAAGCTCTTCCTCAGCAGTACCTATATTGAAAATAAAATCTAACGAGTCGTAACCGTTTTCAATGACTTCCATTTTATACTCGTCTCCGACGATCTCTTCACTAATATTCTGAATGGCGAATTTGAATAGCGAAATATCAACCGTATCATATTTCTGCGAGAGATCCTGGAATCCATCGATTTTAAGCACGCAAACGATATAACGATCCGACGCCGACCCGATTTGCAGATTTTCCATTGCTTTCTTCATTTCCACATTACGATTAATGTTCCCGTTGAGAACCGACCGAAGAAGGCTTTGCTTACGCATAGGTACAGTTTGATTGAAGTCCTTTTGCAAGGTTTGAACTTTGCCTTCCAATAGCGAGAAAGACTTGTCAAGCAAATCATATTCGTTCAGGACAGCCTTGTCTTTAGCCTCTGTGTTTGTTTTGATTTTATGAAGCAGCTTAGCGATCGGGATATAGATCATTCTTGCGAAGAAGGCGGATGTAATTGTAATCATAAGAAGACTAACCAACGTCAGGACAAGTATGAAGTTCTGTAACGTATGGACCTTCCCTAACAATTGGTTCTTTTCTGTAAATACAATGAAATTCCAGCCTAGTTTATCCGACTTCACATAAGAAATACGATACGTTTGTCCTTGGACTGCCTGATCCATCTCTCCGCGTGGACTGGCGGAATGCACGATTTCAGAAAGAATTTGCTGGGTTGACGTGTCATCGTAAGACCAAGCCAGCGGTTTGGAAATAACGAGACCTTGATCGTTAATGATCATCATCTTATTCGGTCCTGCATCGTTTCCTTTCAAAATTAAGGATTGAAGCACCGTCTGATCCAGGTTCAATACCATGCTGTTTTGCTCTTCACCCGAGCCAATCCTTGTATAGATGATCGAAATATAGTTTTCCGAGATCACCTTATTAGACTGCGATGAATACGATAAGGTCGCTGTTCTCGGTATAAACAAGCCGCTCCTTGATAAATCCCCCTTTTTCAGAAAGTCCGCCATGCCTCTATCATAAAAATGATCCATCTTGCTAAAGATCTTGGCCGAATTGAAAACAATGCCCGCTTTGTAATTATAGACATAGATCGAGGCGACTAAGGGGTTGGTATCTTTAAACCCTGCCAATTGGCTGTTAATTTCGTAGATATCGTGGGTATTAAAGGAGGTCCCATTCAAGGCCTTCGATAAATACTCATTATTCAGATAAATCTGAGAATAATAATTGTACGTGAAGGTAAGCAGAATATCCGCCGTATTGTAGGTCTGATTCATCATTCTTGTCGAGGTTTCCACAATTTCCTGCGTCATGTTGGAGGATACCGTCTTGAGAACCGCATAGGAAAAGCAGCCAATTACCACGAATCCAATCAACACGTAGGACAGAATGATCTTAAACAACATATTTTTTTTTCGAAAAACGGCCAGGACATGCTTCATATGTACGCCCCCAGCAAATGAATTCTGTACTCCATATTATACACTTGAGCAGCACCTTAGCGGGGGCCGAAGGCTGTTTGAATATCATCAAATTGTTGGAAATCGAATTAATCTGCCAAGAATAAATGCCTGCACAGACTCTAAGAGTCCGTACAGGCATCGGAAGATTCGAATTTTTACTGCTTTTGAGCGAGGAAGGCGTTGATTTGATTCTTCAATTCCTCTTTAATCTTTTCTACGCCTGAATCCTTCAAATCCTTATTCATCTTTGATAAATTATCATTCACGTCGCCGAAACCGGACAATAAGAACGGCAGATATTTATCCATTACGGTGTTGCATTTGGCCATTTCATTTTTGACAGGCTCTTGATCAAATGTAAAGCCTGCCAATACATGTTTCTGATACGAATCCGGCTTAAATTGATATTCATAATATTGTTGAACTTGCTCCGTCAATCCTGCAGGAACTCGAGACAATGTCGGATTCCAGGTCAACTGGAAAGCGGGGAAAAGATAATTTTTAGTCGTATCCACTCCATCCGGAATATCCCACTGTTTATCTCCTATTGACTTCCAGTTTTTACCTTCGATACCGTAAGTGAATAAGTCATTGTTCTCCTGACTGGAGAAAATCCAATCCAGGAATTCCATGGCTCTGTCCACTTTTTTGGAACTAGCAGGTACAGCAATGAAATTCCATGCCTTGCCGTCCGTAGATTGCGTTCCTGGCGCCATTTCCTGATTGTTCTTAAAAATAGGCCAGAAACCGATCTCCGCGTTCGGATCTCGTGCCTTTTGCTCGTTTACTTTCCCCTTGAAACCGCCTATGGTTGCGAATCCGGCAGCTTCAGGCTTCCCTGTTCCAGACGCGGCCGTCATGGTATCAGCCGGAATAAATTTGTTAAACCGCTTCGCTTGATTAAACTGGTTCATCAGATAATTCAGACCGTATTGGGGATTAAAGTTAGCCCATTCGGATGCCGGATCTCCATATGCTGCCACACCCGCAACGGATTTCCCATCATCGGCGATTTGAACGTAAACGAAATTTCTTTTCGGATTTCCGGAGCCGGTAAATGGAAATACTTTCCCCTCCAGCTGTTGTGCATTGATATCGGTAAATAGTTTGAAGAAAGCCGTATTTCCGTAGTTTCCATAGGGGATCATGTCTTTTTCGTTTTCTTTTACTTTTTCAAGGAAATGATACAAATCGTCATAACTGCTGATATCGTTCATTCCATACTTCTTTAACAAATCTTTCCGATACCATACGCCTTCCATATCCATAAACGCGTTTGTAAGCGGAACGACATAGGTTTTGCCATTGATTTTATTGTCATTGATATATTCAGGTGAAAATGCCTTCTGAAGTCCGGGATATTTAGGATTGTTAAAGTATTCGCTTAAATCTGCCAATGCGTCTTCTCTAATGAATTTATCCTTTTCCCACGGGTTAAAGAGGTCGACGTCTTCTCCCGATGCGATCCATAATTGATGCTTGGCTCCATAGTCGGCAGGCGGTGTAAAGGTAAGATTCAAGGTCGTATTAAGCGTATCCTTCGTCCGTTTCTCAAACTCCTTAACGATGGGATCGACATCGCGATACATCCCGTTTTCAACTCCGAACAGACGAATATTAAGCGTAACCGGATCCTTCTTGGCTGCGGGCGAAGTGCTTTCTGCCGTATTGCTGGCAGGTGTACCGCTGCTATTGACAGCGCTTTCAGACGACTCGTTTGATCCCTTGCTGCATCCAACGATTGACGCAGCAAGCAGGGTTGCAGCTAGCGGTAATACAATCCACTTTTTGTTCATCTTTTTTCCTCCCTTATTTGGTTCAATCCTCTATACTAAACCGCTTTTGCGGGTTTAGCCTTTAACAGCTCCAACTACTAATCCTTTAATAAAGTACTTTTGCAGGAATGGGTAAACAAAAATGATGGGACCTACCGTGACTACGGCTGTAGCCATTCTGACCGTATTCTGAGGGAGTACATAACTAACTGTAGCTCCTTGCATATAATCCAATTGATACATAAATTCAACTTCCCTCAATACCTTCATGATCAGATATTGCAAGGAGTACAGATCTTTATCGTTAATAAAAAGGGTGGCTGTAAACCATTCGTTCCAGAAGCCGAGTCCATAAAACAATCCGATCGTTGCCATGGCAGGCTTGGCCAATGGAAGGATGATTTTAAATAAAATATAGATGTCATTAGCTCCATCTATTTTGGCGGACTCCGCCAGTGAATCCGGTATTTGCTTGAAGAAGTTTCTTAGCAAAAACATATTAAACGGATTAACCAACCCCGGTAAAATATAAACCATAATATTATCACTTAAGCCTAAATACTTCGCGATAAGAAGATACGAAGGGATCAAACCTCCGCTAAACAGCATCGTAAAATAGACGAAAAAAGCAATCTTATTTCTGTGAGTAAACGTTTTGACGGAAATGGCATAAGCCATCGCACTGGTAATGATCAGGCAAAGGATCGTACCCACAACCGTGAAAATGATCGTTGTCTTGTAAGCGGTGAATATGGTGTTATCCTGAAAGATGATCTCGTAAGCAGTTAACGAGAATTCTTTGGGAATAAGAGCAAAACCGGTCAATTGTACAGCTTTTTCGTCTGATATGGAGCTTGATATAATAAGGATAAAAGGAACAAGACAAAATATAGAAAATAGGGCCATAAAAAGATAAGAAAATGTATCTATTGCTTTGTTCTCCAAGCTGTTTTTCATTTCTAATCTCCTTCCTTTAAAAAATGGCTGAATCCGGATCATACTTCTTGGCAAAATAATTCGATACATATACGATGATTAAACCTACAAAGGATTGATAAAATCCGATCGCAGTAGACATGCTGATTTCATTCATTTGCCTGAGCATTCTAAATACATAAGTGTCAATGACATCGGTCGTTTCATACAAATTAGGGTTGTCGCCTATAATCGCATAAATCATTCCTAAATCCCCATGGAATATGCCCCCGATGCCGAATAAGGTCAAAAGCACAACTGTTGTTCTAAGCTGTGGCAAGGTAATCTTTGTAATACACTGCAACCGGCTGGCTCCGTCAATTTTGGCCGCTTCATAGATTTCCTGGTCAATGCCTGCTATAGCAGCCAAATAGATAACGGAACCGAAGCCTGCAGCTTTCCATATTTTTAAGACAACCAGTATTCCGACCCATAAATTCGGATTGGAATAAAAACTGATTTCCTGTCCTTCTTGAATAAAACCAAACGCTTTTAACACGGAATTTATAAATCCTACATCCGTCGACAGTAATGCAAAAACAAACATCGCAACTAATGTCCAGGAAATAAAATTCGGCAGAATGACAATGGACTGTGTCACTTTCTTGAATGATTTGGAGCTGATTTCGGATAGAACAATCGCAATAAGGATCGAGAAAAACAACCCGGTAACCAGAAACAATAGATTTAAATACAGCGTGTTCCAGGTTACAAGCAGCCAATCCTTTGAAGTGAAGAAATATTCAAAATTTTTCAGACCGACAAATTTACTTTTAAAAAATCCTTTTACAGAATTAAAATCTTGAAAAGCTACCACTAATCCCACCATTGGAAGATACTTGAAAATAAAAAAATATAAAACACCCGGCAAAACTAATAAGTACAAATAAAAATTTTGTTTGATCTCCGATATGAAGGTCTTTTTATTCTTCTTCCTTACTACGCTGTCAGCTTTATTGCTCAAAGCGACATTCACATGTATCCTCCTCCACGTATTAACCTGATTCCGTTTGCTGTGTTTGAACCGCAGCCCCTCGCCTCGGCTGATAAGGGTACTTTCGCAGATTTCTGGTGCATTGGATAGTTTAAGAAGCTTTAAACACAATGATTTGTAGCCATTCGAATTCTTCAAATAGCTTCAAATTGATTGATTTTCAACCGTGATCGGCCTGATGATGATCGTGTTCCTCGGCTCGGATGTGGGGACACAAAAAAGAAGCAGGCATTTATCCTGCTTCTCCGTGAAAAGATTTTTTAATTTTCGCTTCATGCTTTTACTTGACCGCGTATTTACCGAGCTGCTTCGCTTTGAACTCGACATTGCCCGTTTTCGGATTGTACTTCGCATTATTGATGATTTCCAGTTTTCCGTTATCGTTTAAATAATAGAGCGTAACCCGGTTCGGCTTCTCGCCGTCCTTAAGCGTATAGCCGATCGCAATGCGAATATCGTTGCCGTCGAATTTCGTTACCGGCTTCCCGTCTATCGTCAGGCTGAAGTCGAGCATCTTGCTGCCGCCCAGCTTGTTCCGTACGTCGCCTGGAAGCGTGCTTGCATCCACGATGCCGACTCGGAGCTCAACGTTGGCCGTTGGCGATAGACGGCTTCCCCGGATCAGCTTCGGATCGATCGAGACGGCGGCAAGTCCGTTGTCGATCACGATCGTTTTGACATGGCGGTCGTTCGCATAGGAAAGCGACTTGGCCGGAAAATCGACTTTCACGGCTTTGACGTCCGCCGACGGCTTCACCGCGACGGTCACTGTCTTGTCCTGCGTCTGCTCGATCGCGCTCCGCAGGATGTCCTCGCCCAAGGATACGGATGCCGTCCCCTCAGCGTCCGCATACGGCTCGGCATGGATCGTGCTATTGCTTTGCGTAATTACCGCCGCACCTTGTTTAATATCGCCACGCACGATGCCCAGACCGTTCGTTCCGATATAGACCCGGCCGTACACTTGTCCATCGCCCGTAATCGCCCCTCTTGCATTCCCGAATTGATGCCGATCGTCATTAATACGGATCCAGCTGACGCCTTGGTCCTCCGAACGGTAGAACCCGTACTTGCCTCCGTTCACTCTCATACCGGCATAGATCGTTTTATACGTTTTGCCCGGCGCTTCTTTGCCGAAGCCGACGGATACCGCCTCGTCGACGCCGCTTACTTTCTTGAAGCTCGCTCCCGAATCCGTTGAACGGAATAGTCCTGCCCCATATTCCGGATACTCGCTGTCCACCGTGCCGGCAAGCCAAATATCGCCTTCGGCCGTAGGAGCAGCCTTGATCTTGCCATTCAGATTGCGCGGAAGTCCGGAAGCCTCCGAAGCCGTGAAGTTGGCGCCTCCGTCCGTGCTGACATAGAGCTTCCCTTCATGGAACCCGTAGAATTTGTCCAGATTAACACGGTCTGAAGAGACGATCGCGCCTTGCGGAATGCCTTTCGAGGCCGTCCACGTCTGGCCTAGGTCGGTAGAGAAGCTCACCGGCCGAACGGCGTTGCCATCCGGAGCCCATACGATCGTATGGCCGTTCGCGCCGACCGCGACCGATCCTCCGCCCGTGTTGTCGTTGTTCTCCGCCTGCCAGGCATTGGCCGCCGGCGTCCAGGTGACGCCGTTATCCGTCGATATGCCCATCCGCGCGTCTTGGTTGTATGAATTGCCGACCCGCACGATCAGGTTCGGATTGAACTCCGCGTAGTCCAGATCGGTGCTGGTTCCGATGTAGGGATTCCTGATCATGTGCGGCGACTTATTCAAGTCTACATGACGGAAACCGCCGATATCGCCCATAGCGCTGATCAAAGGCGCCCCAGAGGCAGGACTAATCAAACCAAGAATCGCGGTCTCTTCAATCCCGTCTGCCATGACGGAGATCCCGATTTTCTCGCCCTTGTCAAAATCGGTCATGTTCTCGGAGCCGAACAGCGTCGCCCCGGTACCGTACATGATCCGGTCGGAGTTAAACGGATCGATCTCCAGGTCGCCGATCATCCAGCCAAGCTTCGGCGAGATTTCCGGTTCGGTCTCCGGATCGCGTTGAATGCCCCAGTCGAGCCATGGCGAGAGCGAATAATCGATCGTAAACCGGTTGTCTCGCTTCGGATACGAGCTGAACTGCCACAGCGAATTCCACGTTATTCCTCCGTCTGTACTGCGGAATACCGATTCGTCCGGCCACCATTTGTTCATTGTAGCGACCATCAGCGTATCGGGATGCTGAGCGTCGACGGCAAGCCCGCCGTACGGATTGCTCGTATCGCCGACTCCGCCCGGGCTGATGTCTGTCCACTCGCCCGTCTTCGTATCCAGCTTCCATATCGCGCCATTGCCGCCGAGGTACGGTCCGATCGTCGAGTTGTACGATACGTACAGCATACCGTTGGAACCCAGCGTTCCGTGGTGGGGCAGGAAGCCCTGCTTCGGCTGGCCCGCCGCCGGCTCCCAGGTCGCGCCGCCGTCAACCGACTTGTAAATGCTCGTCTGCGTGTCCGCCAAGCCGACATATATCGTCTGCGTCGCATAGCCTGCAGAGCCCGTCGAAGGATCGAAGGTGATCCATACGGGGCCGACATTGCCGTCGTAGTCATCCTTCACGTCGCCGACCGGAGTGAAGCTGCTCACCTTATGCCATGTCGCTCCATAATCCTCGCTCCTCCACAATCCGTTCCCGTTGCGGGCTCCCAAGTAAAGGATGCGGTTATCGTTCGGGTCGATAGCCAGACGTTCGCCCATGGAACGACCGGGCATGTTGCCGCCGAATTTGAACGGCATTTCGGTCTTCTCCCACGTTTGCCCGCGGTTCTGCGAACGAAGAAGGTAACCGTTCGTTTTCACCCAATCGTTCGAGTAGGTGCCTGCCGCAATGTAGACGCGATTCGGGTCGACAGGGTCGGTAGCCAGACTCTCCACGCCCGTCAGGTTCCAGTCTTCCAAGCTCACCCAATCCATCAGCTGAATCCACGTCTTGGTCTCCGGGTCCCAGCGATACGCGCCCCCTATGTCCGTGCGGGCATAGATGAGATCCTTCTCCTTCGGGTTGAAAATAATACCCGGAATGAATCCGCCTCCGACGATCTTCACCCTGCCCCAATCATAAGCTTGCGATTTCACTGGCACGATGTTCGACTGTACAGCTATTGAAGCGCTTCCGATAGAATCCGCTGCGAATGCCTTGCTTTGAATCGTCGTCAACGAAGATCCCATGCTTACCGTCAATGCGGCGGCCGTCAGCACAGACAGCCATTTCTTCCTTTGTTTCATTCCCTCATTAGTCCTCCTTGTGATTAACTTTTATGACGTTCATCCCAGAATGTCCTCCCCCCTTTGGTGAATAGTATAAAGGCGGTGTAAGCGTATACATACCCTGTGAACTCGTCTCTTTATCATGTCTGAATTAACACTCATCCTACCGATCAACTAACCGAAAAAACTTTGGCGGCACGACGGCTTTATGCTTTATAAGAAGAAGGCGACATCCCGGTATGTTTCTTAAATTTCAAATGAAGGTAGTCCGCGTTAGGGTACCCGACCCGCTCGGCCGCCTCGCGCACCATGCAGCCTTCGCCCAGCAGGCGGATGGCGCTCTCGATTCGCACTTTATCCAGATAAGCGTGAAAGCTTTGACCGGTATGGTTTTTGAACATTTTACCCAAATAGCCGCTTTGATAGTTAAAGAGCTCGGCCAAGGTTTCCAGCCTCAGAGGATCCATATAGTTTCGTTCGATGAAGTCCGTCATTTGCTTCATGATAGGTTCGGAGCAGCCTTTTCTCCCGAGTCCCATCGAAAGGAGAAGAAACTGGCGTTCCATGTCTTCTATCAAACCGGCGAGATGTCGGTGCTTATGCATGTTCGCAATCATGGAAAGACAAGGATCGACGGCCGGCTGCCGACCGGGGGCGGACGCCAACTTGACAACATGCGCCGCGAGCTTGGCGAAGCTTGATTTCACGTCATGCTCTGTCTGGTCGTACTGGCTGATTTGATCGGTCGATTCCCTGAGCAGGCTGCGGATTTTCTCCGCATTTCCAATCTCCAGCGCATAATAGATCCGTCTGGCTAGGGTTTGAATGTCAGGCTCTGAGGCAGGTTCCCGTCCCCTACTTCCTTCAGCTTCTGGTCCGTGCAGCTTCCCCGGCGCAAGCCAAAAGCTGCGTTTCATCAGTTCGCTGGCCGTCCTGTAGCTGAGGATCAGCTCTTCGACTGACCCCACGATCTGTCCCGAAGTCGCTGTAAACGTTGCGCCGGAATGGAGTATCGCTTGGATGCTCCGCAGCCAATCCCGATTAAACTCAACCTGGGCGCTGCAGTCGACAAACACAAGTCCAGTATCCGTTCCGACCGGAAATACGCAACCGATGTTCCTGCTCTCCATATGCGCGATCAACGCTTCCTCGAAAAGGATCTTCGCCGCAGAATCCCCGGTTTCCCCCTGGTAAAGCCGGATGAGAGAAATTTGATACGGTTTGCCGGAACCCCCAAGCAGATTTTCTAATTCCTGTAAGTGGCTCTCCAGCATCCGCCCTTCCGGCTCATTCACGAGAACGGTTTTCAGCAGCTCAGCCCGGCGGACGGCCTGGGCTAGTTTAACTTTCCGCTCCGCAACGGCCCGGTCGCCGATATGCTCGCCGATTTGCTTGACCAAGAGCGCCAATTCTTTCTTGTTGATCGGCTTCAGCAAATAGCCCTTCACGCCGTAACCGATCGCTTGCTTGGCATAAGTGAAATCGGAATAACCGCTCAAGATAACAAAGCAGCATTTATCGTCGACTTTCCTAACTTCCTCGATGACCTGAAGACCGTTCATGCCCGGCATTTTAATATCAACGACCATCAAATCCGGGGACAGCTGCATATGCTTGGATAACGCCTCCACACCGCTCGACGCGTCGCCAACTACGCAAAAACCGTACGCTTCCCAGTCAATAATCGTGCGAAGCCCTTTCCGGATCATCGGTTCGTCATCCACAATCAATACCTTACGCGCTTGCGTCTCCATGTTGCGTGCCTCCCCATGGGATTTGGAAAGACACTCTCGTGCCTTTGCCTTCTTCTGTGTCGATTGTAAGACCGCATGGATCCCCGTACATCATGTACAGCCGCTGGTGAACGTTTCGAAGTCCGATACGGTAAATTTTCGTCTCCTCCATATCGTCCAGTGAAGCTTCGATTTCTTTGCGTTTCGCTTCCGGAATCCCGCACCCGTTGTCCGTCACTTCAAACCGGATGAATCTGCCAACCATAGAGATCGAGATTTCGATCCTGCCTCCTTGTTCGACGTCGTCCAAACCGTGGACGACAGCGTTTTCAACAAGCGGCTGTATAACGAGAGGTGGAATTTGAAGCTCCATGCCTTCGATTGTCGGGTCCATGTGAATGCGGAACGCTAACCGGTCGTCTCCTAAACGGAACCTCTGAACCTCCAAATAACAGCGCACGCTTTCCAATTCATCTTCCAGAGGAATATTACGAGAGCCGGTGTCGAGGTTGCGGCGGATGATAAATCCCAGCATCTCGACGATGGACGCGAGCTGATCTTGCCCCTTGATGTGGGCATTCATCCGGATCGATTCAAGCGCATTGAACAGAAAATGGGGATTGATCTGGCTCGCCATCATTTTCAGCTTGATATCCCTTTGGCGCAGCTCCAGCCGGTTTTTGATTCTTTGCGATTCCGCAACCTCATCCATAAGCATTCGAAGTCTGGCCACCATATTGTTGAACTGTCTGGACAGCAAGCCGATCTCATCGTTCCCCCGGATTTCGGAAATTATCTTTAAATCCCCGAGCCCTACCTTGTACAATTCCCGGTTAAGAATGCTGATTCTTCTGCTGAGGACGCCAGAGAACATATAGATGAGAATGATGGCGATCAGAAGACTGCCCGCGATGATCAGAAACCCGAGCTTGCTGACGTGCTTGGCCTTGTCTACGATGCCGTCGATTTCGAATATGGAGATAATATGGATCGATTCACCGTTTATCTGCGGCTGTAAATCCTCCACGATCGCTTTGCAACGCTTGCCTTTGTATTTGATCTGGTAAGTTCCGGTTGGCATACCGGTCAGTTGATTCCCGAGCTGCAACTCCGAGATATGGGCATGATTCCAAGCCGCATTATTGGACGCGGCAATAAAGCCTTGTTCATCCACGATCATGGTATCGAAAGGTTCTTGTCGCAGTATCGCATTTAATTGCTCCTCGTTAACGGATATGACCAGCACGCCGCTTGATCGAAATTGCTGGAACATAATCTTGCGAACCAGACTCAAGTGCTTTTTGTTCCCTTTCGTTTCGTCGGCAAGATCGAACCAATGGACGCCATTCTGTTTCATCGCAACCTGATACCAGTCAGCGCTTTCAATTTCGTCCGTAACCTTGATAAACTCCCAATTGTCGAGAAGAGTCGGATTCGTCGTATAGAACCGGATGCTTGCAATCTCTTTGTTCTGCGAGCGATACTCTTTGAATTTCGAATAGTCCCAATAGGCATGTACCACGTCCAGAGTAGTCGGATATACGGCATTCACCGTATACATTAAGTTATTGTCCGCCTGCAGGTTTTTCGATATATCCGTCGGCACGCGGGTCAGCTCGAGCATTCGTTGCTTGACCCGATCTACGTTATTGATCGTTTGCAGGGTGGCTTGCTCAATTACGTCCTGCCGATATCGGGCGGTCAAGAAAATTCCGACAATGAGCACGGGAATAAATACGACCAGAACATAGGATAAGATCAGCTTGTGCTTGATTCGGACATTGTTCAGAAAGTTCTGGATGAAGAGAAGCCGACTCATGCGCGGGATTCGCTCCCCCCTTTAAGGTTAGGAAAGAAGAGAAGCCGCCGAAGATGAGGTCGCTTCGGCAGCCGTTTCAATCGATATTATCATTCTCCGTACCAAAGATCTAATCTTTCTTTTAAATACTTCGTGAAATCTTTTTCCATTTTTTCAGCGCCATTTTTGTCCAATTCCTGAATGAACGCATCCCACTTACTGTCGAATTCGGACGGCTTTGAAAGAATAATTTCCGGAATCCGTTTCCATATGACGTTTTTACGGATTTTCTCGGCAAGGACGTTGGCGTCCGAATCGACCGGAATCGGCAGGGTCCATCCCGCGCCCCATTCCTTGACCGGGAACTCGCTGCTTTTCGGGAACATGTCCCTCCACATGGTTTTGCCGTAGGCCGCCAACACCTCTTTCTCGATCGGAGTATATTCGTTCACGATCTGTTCCGGGAAGATCGGGGTATAGAAGTTTCCGCTCGGATCCTTCATCCCATCCGCGTACCGAAGGGAGAAACCGTAGGATCCGATTCCCGTTTCTTTCAAAAATGCGTTGGCATTATTGACTTTTTGGTCCAGTACTTCTTGCGGAATTACCCGCTTGCCGTTCTCCACAACATATTGCTTGCCTTCAACCCCCCAGTTGATCAACACTTGGCCTTCATCCGAAGCAAGGAAATCAAGGAATTTGATGGCTCGCACCGGATCCTTGCAATCTGTCGTAATGCCCATTCCCCAGCCGCCGGAGAAAGCGGGCACCTGATTTCTCGTTGACTTCATATCCGCGGAAAGATTGACATCGTATATTCCGAAGGTGCGTTCGGCTTTGCCTTCCGTGATCAAGGTACGCTTCGCATCGTTGAATTGCCAGGTTTCGCCAATCATACCCAGAACGCGGCCGCTGGCGATTTTGGCTTTCCACTGGTCGTTCTTCTGAACGAAGGATTCGGGATCGATCAAGCCGATGTCGTTCATATGGTTGAGCCAGCGGAAGTATTCTCTCTCTATAGGCCGTTTGTAGTGAAGGGCGGCTTCCTTCGTCACGGGATCGACCGTATATTCTCCGTCGTCGGAAGCGCCCGTAGCAAACATTGCCGGGTTCGTGACCGTGAAGATGATGTTCCAGTCATCGGCGTTCAAGGAAAGCGGTATCGTTTTCTGGCCGTCAATGGTGGGGTATTTCTCATAATAAGTTTTAATCGCGTTCTCGAAATCCTGAAGCGTACGGATGGTCGGATAGCCCAATTCCTTTACGACCGCATGCTGCAGCATGAATGGACCCGTCGCATCCGTTACGCCTTCGGCATCCGGGGAAGAAATCGTAAAGAGCGTAGGGACGAAGTAGATCGAGCGGTCATCCTTGCTCCAGCGCATATGGCTCAAGTTCTCTCCAGCGACTCTCTTAATGTTTGGCGCGTATTTGTCGATCAAATCGGTCAGATCCAGCATCGCGCCTGCGTCGACAAGCGTGGCCCCCTGGCTGGCAGGAGAGATCAGATCGGGATATTCTCCGCTCGAAGCAATGAGTGCTATGTCCTGATTATCGTCCCCCATGGAAAATCTAATGTCCAGCGAGACGCCTGTTTTGGATGTGATTTCCTTGCCGACATCATCCTGCATGTTGTTCCAGTTCGGATTTTGTGCTGCTGAATACATGCTGAATTTGATCGGAGACAGGTCTGCCTGCTCGCTGCCCGTCGCCGTGGATTCGGCCGGCGTGCTCGCAGAAGGACTGCCGCTGCTCTCGGGCTTGCTGCCGCCGCTGCACGCGGTCATAACCGTGAGTAGAATAGCGGTCGTCAACAGGCTGGAAGTTTTAATGAATTTGCTTTTCATCTGAAAATCTGTACCCCTCTCGAATTCATATTTATTGTACCAACAGGTTGCCCTGGTCATACTGATTTCAGCTCTTCACGGCGCCCAGCGTCATCCCTTTGATAAAATACCGCTGCAAGAAAGGATAAACAATCAGAATCGGCACCGTTACGACCATCGTAATGGCCATCTTGATCGATTCCGGCGAAACTTTGCGTTGCAACTCAAGCAAGCTCTGGCCGCGAATTTGAGCTTCGTTCCCGGAAGTCGTGCTTTGTAAAATTTTGATCAGCTCGAATTGAAGCGTCGTCAATTGCGAATTATTCGAATTGAACAAATAAGTGTCGAACCATGAATTCCATTGTCCAACGGCCAGGAACAGCGCGATGGTCGCGAGCACCGGCTTGCAGAGAGGCAGCACGATACTCCAATATATCCGGAAGTCGTTGGCGCCGTCCAGCTTGGCCGATTCTTGCAGGGAATACGGAAGTCCGTCGATATAAGAACGGATGACGAACACATTAAAGGCACTGACTAAGCCAGGAAGAACATAGACCCAGAAGGAGTTCATCAACCCGAGGTTGCGGATCAAGATGAAGAACGGAATGATTCCCGCCGAGAAATACATGGTTAAGGCAATAAAAATGGATACGAACCGTCTGGCGATAAACTCTTTGCGGCTCAGCGTGTAGGCCAGCATGGACCCCGAGAGAAGTCCCAGGATCGTACCGATGACCGTCCGCAATACGGAATTGCGGAAGCCGGTAATCAACCCTTCGAAGGCGAAGATTGTGCTATAATTTTCCAATGTGAACGCTCTCGGCCAAATATAGATGCCGCCTTTAACGGTGTCGTTGGAATCGTTGAGAGAAATGGCTAGAACGTTCAAAAAAGGATATAACGTAACGGTGATTACGAGCAACATGATCAGAAGATTCAAACTGTCGAATATCTTGTCGGATCGTGTCGCTCTACTTCGGCGCGCTTGCCCTATCATCTTCAAACCCGCTCCTTAAATAACGCTTTCCTTGGTATAACGTCTGAATAATCCGTTAGCGATTAACAACAGGACAACGCTGACAGCCGAATTAAATATCCCGACGGCGGTTCCGAAGGAATACCGGTTCGTCCCGATACCGTAATTCAGGGCATACAGGTCAAGCACCTGTGAATACTCGATCACCAGATGGTTGCCGAGCAGGAACTGTTTCTCAAACCCTATGCTGATCAGATGGCCGATGGACAGGATCAGCAGCACCGAGAAGGTAGTTCGAATGCCAGGGAGCGTAATGTGCCAAATTTGCCGTATCCGCGAGGCCCCGTCCACCTTCGCGGCTTCGTACATCTCCGGATCGATGCCCATCATAACGGCCAGGAAAATGATCGAATTCCAACCGGTCTCCTTCCAGAGGTCGGATAGGGTGACAATCCCCCAAAACCATTCTCCCTTGGCCATAAAGTTGATGGGACTATCGATAATACGGAGGCTCATTAGCAATTCGTTAACGATGCCGCCGTCTATGGAAAGCATCTTCGTAACCAATCCGGCGACAACGACCCATGATACGAAATGCGGCAAATAAGAGATCGTTTGCACGGCGCGCTTGAACAATGAGCCTTTGAGTTCGTTCATCAAAACCGCGAACAGGATCGGGACGGTGAAGCCTGCAACCAATCCCATCACACTCATGGCGATCGTATTTCTCAACACCTGATAGAACAGGTCATCGTGGAACAGCTCCTGAAAATACCTCAGGCCCACCCACTCCTGATTAAATAACGACCTGCCGAAGCGATACTTTTGAAAAGCCGTGATCCAGCCCCACAATGGGACGTAACTGAACACAAAAACCCAGATCACGAATGGAAACGACATCAGCAGCAAATATTTCTGATCGCGTACAGCTCTTAGGACTTTCATTCCTTGATGTCCTCCCCCCCTTGGTGAATAGTATAAAGGCGTTGTAAGCGTATACATACCCTGTGAAATCGTCTCTTTATCATGTCTAAATTAAGCTTCTTCGTTCTGGGAAATGATTAGCAAGATAAAAAGCCGTCAATACCCGAAAAAAAACTACGGCTGACCAACTGACTCACATCAACTCCGCAAGGCTCTTTTGGAGTAAAAAGGCTATTCGTCATGGCCTCCCCCCATGTGCCAATGTGCGATTCTTTCGAGCAACAATCTTCGTTTGTGCGCGATTGGGGAGACGATAACCGATTCTTTAGAACATCGCTCCCCGTTTCGGCACTATTCGGGAGACGATAACCGATTCTTTAGAACATCATCCTCTGTTTGGGCACTATTCGGGAGACGATAACCGATTCTTTAGAACATCACCCTCCGTTTGAGCACTATTCGGGAGACGATAACCGATTCTTTAGAACATCGCCCTCCGTTCTCCTTGCAAATGCCTCTCCATCAGGCGTTTCGTTGGTCGGTTTATGTATGCGAATTGGTCAGTCGTAGAAAAAAGAGAGCAGTTCGGGGGAAAAGCCGGAGAATCAACACTACTGGATGGGCGGCGGGGCTGAAAAGGGATGAATGCACAGGTTATGCGCCATTAACGGTTCCCGTATCCAAGCCCTCCATCCAGCCTATTATAGCTCAGTGGAGGGCGATCCCTATTCTCTCGCTTCAAACGCTCGGACCACTTCCGGCAATCGAGAAAGTCCCCGATCCGGAAGCGGCTTGAATTGTTCCATGTGTTGGCGCGTGACCGGGTCTAACACGGAAAAGACCAGTTGAACCATTTTCTCCTGCTCGAAATCCGGCGATAAGGCAGAACAATCGGCATCTATCAAGAAGGATGAGGCATACCGCTCCTGTAAGCGCAGTTGCCGTTTCGCCATCTCTTCCCGCAGCTCTACTTCATAATTCTGAACCAGCCAAGCGATACCGCGCCCTTGAGAATCAGGTATACATCGTGCCGACCGGTCGCGGACGCCAGTCCAAATGTGAAGCTCCTCCAGCTCATCTGGCCGCCGGCCGGAATCGCGCACGCGCCGACGAGCGGTCCATCCGGTCTGTCCAAACGGACTTCGACGATTGCATCCTCTGTGCTGGCGGCCCTTATCTCGATCGCGCTGCAGCCCTCGCCAAGCTCCGCATCCCGGAACGCAAGCCACCCGGACTTGCCGCTTACGACTGCCGCACTCCCTCCCTCGGCGCACTCTCCGAGCAAGATGCCTTCGTAATTGTCATAATTGACGGCCCTTGTCACCTGCTTCAGGTCGCGCGGCGGGATGGTCTCTCCGACGACCGTAAGTCGACCCTCCAGACGAAGATCCTGGGAGGATGAGCCGATCAGGATCTTGTACTCGCCGCTCTCGATGCAGAATCGATCGCGCGTCACATCCCAGATACGGAGCGACTCCAGCGGCAGGCTGAACTTCGCTTCCGCCGTTTCGCCCGGACTCAGCGCAATCCGCTGGAAGTCTGCCAGTTGCAGACGCGGACGCTTAACGCGGGAGTCGCCCGCCCGCACGTAGAGCTGCACGACTTCTTCTCCTGCCCGCTCGCTGATGTTGGTTACACGACAGCTCAGCTCGACGGTCCTGTCGTCTCCAGCCTCCACCCGGCTTGCGGACAGCGCCAAATCCTCATACCGGAATTCGCTGTAGGAAAGTCCGTGCCCGAACGGATAGAGCGGCTCGCCTTCAAAATATTGATACGTGCGCCCCCCCTGAATGATATCGTAGTCCATGAAAGGCGGCAGCTGGTCGATAGACTTGAACCAGGTCATGTTCACACGGCCTGCCGGATTAACCTCGCCGAACAGCACATCCGCTATCGCATGACCAAGCTCCTGGCCCGCATGGGACGTGTACACAATGGCCGGCGCCTGTTCCTGCAAGGCGTTCAAGGCGAAAGGATAACTTCCGACTACGACCACGATGGTGTTCGGGTTGGCTTTGAGCACCTCCAGGACCAGCTTTTCCTGGGCGGCAGCCAACGTAATATCCGGCCGATCCATCGTTTCTTTACCGTTGATCAGGGGATGGTTGCCGACAACAACGATCGCCGCATCCGCGCCGCTTGCCGCCTGTACGGCTCTGTCCGCGCCGCCCGTCACGCATTCAAGCGCGAACGCTTCGGCCGGAGTGTCGGCAGCGGCTCGGTCTACCTCGGCTGCGCCGCCTACATTAATGGAGTTAGCGGTCTCGGCCGCGCTGCCGTCGCCGACAAGAAGCGCGCCCGTCTGATCATCGACGGTTACCGGCATATCGTTCCAGGTCGAGAGGGTCAAGAGCGATGGATCGGAGTCCGCCTGTTCAACCTTGAACACTTCTTTCGTAAACCATTCCCAGATACGGTCGGCCGACGCCTGCACGGTCTTGTCGTCCGTCGTCAGATAGCGACCGTTACGCTCCGCGATCAACGTGTGGCTTCCCCAGCCCCAGTCCGTCATTTCGAACACGTCGCCGTCCTCCGCCGATTCGGCGGCTGCGGCGAGAGTCGCATCGGTTTCGTCGCCAAACCGGACATACCGTCCGCTGCGAACCGATTTCAGTCGAACGCGATCGGAGCCGCCGGCATATACCGTCTCCGCGCCACCGCCTGCATTCACAAGCCGCTCCCGGATACCCTGCAGCGGTGTGACGGCATAGGGCAGCGAACCGCTGTACCAATCACTGTAAACGATATCGGCGAGCGGACCGATCACCGCGATTTTGCGCAGTTTGCTCGCCTGAAGCGGCAGTACGCCTCCGTCGTTCTTGAGCAGCACAACGGACTTCTGCACGGCCTCTCGCGCCAATTCCGCGTGCGCCGGCCGGAGGATCGCGGTTTCATTCAGGTGAGCATACGGATTACGCTCGACCGGATCGAACTCCCCGAGCCGGAAGCGAACGCGGAACGTATTGCGCAGCGCGATATCGAGGTCGTTTTCGGTCAGAAGCCCGTCCGCGAGCGCCTCGCGAATCGCCTCGGTCACGACGGCGGCCTCATCCGTAATGCTGTCGATGCCGCCCTCCCGAATCGACCGGGCTACAGCTTCCTTCTGCGTCTCGACGTAATGGTGGTCCCGGACGGTTCCTGTCACGTCGAACGCGTCGCTCACCACAAAGCCGTTCATTCCCCATTCGCGCTTGACGATGTCAATCACGTCGCGACTAAGGTTTGCAGGAACCCCGTTGATCGCGTTGTACGCCGTCATCATCGACAGGGCGCCGCCTTCCTTGAACGGAATTTCGAACGCCTTCAGATAGTACTCGCGAAGATTTCGCGGATCGAGGCTGACGGAGGAGTCTCCCCTGCCTACCTCGTTGTTGTTGCCGATAAAATGCTTCAGCGTCGCCACTGCTTTCAGGTAGAACGGATGGTCGCCCTGAATGCCTTGCGTGAGCGCCGCCGTCAGCTTGCCGGCAAGCACCGGATCTTCTCCATAGGCTTCTTCCGTCCGGCCCCAGCGAGGGTCGCGCTCCATATCCACTGTCGGGGCCCACAAGGTCAGGCCGTTGTGTGTCGGGTTCCGCTTGTAAAACCCCCTCGCCTCGTCGCCGATCGCACTGCCGATCCGTTTCAGAAGCTCCTTATCCCACGTGCAAGCCAGTCCGATCGGCTGCGGGTAGGTCGTTGCCTCCCCTAGCCACGCCATGCCGTGAGCGGCCTCCGTGCCATGCTTATAGGCCTGGACGCCAAGCCGCTCGACGGCGATCTGATACTGGGGCATCAAGCCGATTTTTTCGTCCAGCGTCATTCGCGACAGCAAATCGTTAATGCGGTCCTCGAGCGGCAGATCGGGATTCCGGTACGGGGATGTCGTCATGTCAACCGCCATATGATCACACTCCTCAACATTTTTAAGCACCGTCAGAACGGCGCGGATCCGCCAGGCGAATTCACCGGCTCATAATCAAACCAATCAAAGTGCGCCGGCGCGCTCTGACCCGCCTTGCACACGGCATACATCGCGATGATGACTCCCGTAAAGCCTCCCGCCACCTCAGTTGAGAGGAGATGCGTTTCTCCCGAGCCCAATTCAAGGCTATCGGATTGATGGGGCTGAATGGAGAAAACAAACCATTCCGGCTGGGCCTCAACTTTGAGCTCGACAGGGCCTGCTGCGCAATCGTACGTCTGTTCGGTTGTTAATGATCCCACCGTCCTCCGGAGTACGATCGCCTTGCGTCCGTCCTTGAGCTTTACAGCCAGATCGTAATGATACTTTTCGTTCATGAATACGGTAAGTCCGGCTTCCTCATCTTCGCTTTCCGGTTCGAAATCCAGCAGAGCAGCGATGTTGCACGACAGATGTCGCAGACGCCGGCCTACAAAAGCAGGCGAGCCGCCATCGTCAAGCGACGTCTTATTCCCGCGCAGCGTCAACTTTCCCGGACTTTCGCGAAGCGACCAGCTTTCCGGAGGCGGATTCCGCAGAAACAGCCAGTCCAAACCGAGTGTCGCTTCATCAAAATCATCCCGGATTGCCTCATTCGGCCACCGGACTTCCTGCAGCTGCGGAGCCTCCATAACGGGCTCGATACGCCCGCCATTGCCGATGATCGGCCAGCCCTCCTCCGTCCATGACACGGGCGCCAAGAAAGTTTCTCTGCCCAGATGATGCCGGTAGGGATATGAGACCGGTCTGATGCCCAGGAACACCGCCCACCAGGTTCCGTCGTGCGCTTGTACCAAGTCCGCATGCCCGGTGGCCTGGATGCTGCTCTTTCGGCTCCTGTGAGACAGAATTGGATTATGAGGACACGGGATAAAGGGGCCATAAGGGGATTCGCTTCTCGCAATCGTCGCCATGTGACCGTATTCCGTACCGCCTTCGGCAAGCAGCAAATAATAAAGTCCGTTAATCTTGTACAGGTGAGGAGCTTCCGGATGCGCTCCGCCAGTGCCTTGCCAGATCAGGCGGCTCTCCGTCAGCATTCTTCCGGTTGAAATGTCAATCTCGCATTGATAAATGCCGGTGCCTTCATTACCGTCGTATGTGGATTGAAAATAGACCTTTCCGTCATCGTCGAATAAGAAGGAGGGATCGATGCCTCCTTGCGCGACCGGGATCGGTTCGGACCAGGGTCCTTCCGGCCGCATGCTGCGAACATAAAAGTTGCCGACCCCGCTCACATTCGTCGTTACCATATAAAACCAGCCATTGTGATGGCGGATCGTCGGGGCATAGATTCCTCCCGAGAGCCAGGCGCTCCCCAGCGGCAGCTGCCGCACGGTTGTCAAACAATGTCCGATCTGGCGCCAATTGACGAGATCCTTGCTGTGAAACAGGGGGACTCCCGGAAAATAGGCAAACGAGCTTGTCGCCAGATAATAATCTTCCCCGACCCGGCAAATGCTCGGATCGGGATAAAAGCCGGGAATAACCGGATTCGTATACGACACTTGTGTGACTCCTTCCTCTTCATGACTTAATGGCCACAGGGCCGTTTACTTGATCCGGCCGCCGGTTTCGGCAAACTCGACGATCTCTACGTCATACGGCTCCATATTCAGCTTCGGTCCGATCCGCTTCTCGCTGAGAAGACCGGAATAGGCTTGACCAAGCGTCACCTGCTGCCGCTTCCGCGTAAGGTTCAACAGGAACAAAAAATATCGCTTCCCTTTCTTCTTGCGAATCGAGATTTGCACGCCCTCCGGCAGGTCGGGGTACAAGCTCGCGCCCAGCTTGGTCAATGCGCGATGATACCGCTTCAGATTGTCGAAATAATCCATTCCCTCCGCCTGCGGCTGGATCTGAAACGCATGGTATTGATCGTGCGAATGGAGAATGGCCGCCTCGCCATGCACCTCCGATCCGGTCAGCAGCGGAGAGAGGCTGTTCACTTCCCTGCACAGCTTGCTATACTCCTCGAACCGACGGCCCGGAACGTTGCTGTGGTCGATCAAGCCATGCCAGAATTGCTCGGCGCCGATCGGCGCGCTTCTCCATCGGAAATGCTCCAGCGCATCGGCGCCGCTCGAGATGCACTGCCAGACGAACGCTCGAATAAACCCTGGCTGCGGCGCTCGCCACATCGGGAACCAGCATCCCGGCGAGCCGCTGATCGTTTCCATGATCCAGAAGCTGCGCTGCTTGATCCCCATGCGTCAGGTCCAGCGTCAACGCCCCGCTGTAAACGGATTCTTGAAGGCGGCTCCGCCCAACGGGGGTTTGATTTGAGACCAACTGCTATACTCCCCGCTCCATACGACTGCGCCCTAGGCGAGGTTAAGCGCCTCTAAAGATCCGTACTTGGTCGACAGCCATTCCTGGAACCTCTTGCTGCAATGTTCGCAGTGACACTCGTTATGATCCCACATGGCGCGTTCCCAATGTTCCGGATAATAATCCACACCCATTTTGATCATCGGCAATCCTCCACTCCAATGGAAGCGATAACATCATTATTTTAACTCTGCGAAGCTTCTAATAATACAACCCAAAGTCATCTAAAAATCATATAAAAATAAAGGATTTGTCCGGCATATTTTATGCTTTATATGAAGAAGGCGACATCCCGGTATGTTTCTTAAATTTCAAATGAAGGTAGTCCGCGTTAGGGTACCCGACCCGCTCGGCCGCCTCGCGCACCACATCATATACAGCCGTTGGTGAACGTTTCGAAGTCCGATACGGTAAATTTCCGTCTCCTTTAACAGGATGGGTTCATTGTACTCTGTTACGAATTAAGATCTCTCTATCGCAGGTGACCTCGTTTATTCAAAAGTTACCTCTTGTTTTTGTTATCCGAATTGTTTTCTTGTTATAGAGGGGAAAAGCATCGCGGGCTTATGATGAAATTGAAGTTGAAAACCCTTACAAGGAGGATTATAGAGATGAGGAAATTGAAAAAGTTTTGGTTTACCTGTTTGGTTGCAGTGATTTCCTTGACCGTACTCGCCACCTCGGTATCTGCCCAATGGGTATTTTGGGAGCCTCTCACGTATTTCAACTCCAGCACCTGGGCAAAAGCAGACGGTTATTCCAACGGCAGTATGTTCAACTGCACCTGGAGGGCGAACAACGTGTCGTTCGTCGGAAACGGTCAAATGCGACTGGCGATCACCAGCCCGTCCTATAACAAGTTCGACTGCGCGGAATACCGTTCGACCGGCTTCTACAGTTACGGGTACTATGAGGTCAAAATGAAGCCGGCCAAAAATACCGGCATCGTCTCGTCCTTCTTCACTTACACCGGCCCTTCGGACGGCAAGCCTTGGGATGAAATCGACATCGAATTCCTGGGCAGAAATACGACGCAGGTCCAATTCAATTATTACAAAAACGGAGTCGGCGGCCATGAGAAAGTCATCAATCTGGGCTTCGACGCATCTGCCGGTTATCACACTTACGCCTTCGATTGGCAGCCGAACTACATCAAATGGTACGTGGACGGCCAGTTGAAACACACGGTCACCGGCAGTCCCTCCACTTTGCCTTCCCATGCCGGCAAAATCATGGCCAACATCTGGAACGGAACTGGCGTGGACGGCTGGCTGGGCGCTTATAACGGAGCTAATCCGCTGTACGCCTACTATGACCACATCAAATATACGAGCAATTAGACAGATCGTCCCAAATAGGGTCAAATAGGCAGGAGACCGCAGTTCAAGGCCTTCGGTGGCACCCGAAACCTCTTGAACTTGCGGTCTCCTTCCTGTTTGCTTCCGACCTTCTATTTCCCGCTCAGCCAGTCGTTCGTTTCTTTCGTAATTTGGCCGCCGCCGTACTGCTTCCATTTGCTCACGAACGCATCGAAATCGCCTTCCGAACCGTCATGAAACAGGATTTGTTGAAACGTTTCCTGTTCAAGCTTCAGCAGCAGCTCCCATTTCGTCTTCATCGTTGGCGTCGGCGGACCGGTAAATCGCTCTTTACGGGACGCGTCGGCTTGGGATAACAACACCGACGCGATCTCGACCGGGATCTCCTTGATGACTTTCGAAGGAATGCGTGCCCCGTCAAAAGTCAATGTATAAGTGGCTGCCCGGATGAATCCGCCCGGTATGAGCGCAGCATCTTTCGTCAGTACGCCGTTCACCGTCGTCCAGTCGTAGTCTTTGGCGAACCCGTGCGCGAATTCGCCGGTCGATGTCGCATAGTGGTCGAACAAGTAGTTTTGATAAGCGAAAAAGATTTCCGGATGCTTCATCTTCTTATTGATCAGAATCGCGCCGTTGATTGGCAAAGTGCCCCTTCTGCCAATCTGTCCGGACGGGCCGGACGGCAAGCGGATCGGCGTCACGACGGCTTTGGGGCTGTGGACCGTCAGGCCGGGCAGCGGCCATCCGAACATCCAATACGGACCCGCGATGATGCCGGCGCGGCCGGAGACGAACAGGTCGGCTGCCTGCGTCTCGTTGAATCGTTCGCTTTCCTTTGGTATATAGCCCTTCTGCACCCACATCTTCATCACGCGAAGCGCTTCTTTGGCTTCGGGCTGTACGGAGCCGTAGGCCAATCCGCCGTTCTCCGCCTTGTTCCACTGTCTCGGTACGGTTCCGAAGGCGCCGAAGATCCAACTGGAATCCCCCATCCACGTGCTCGGAGTGGTTCGGAAAGCGATAGTTAATCCGTACGTATCTTTTTTGCCGTTTCCATCGGGATCTTCGTTCGCAAAAGCTTCCATCACCTTCGACAATTCCCCGATGGTGCGAGGGATGGGGAGCTTCAGCTTGTCCAACCAGTCTTGCCGAATCCATAGCAAAGGGTCGGTCGCATAGCCGAAATCCAGAATGGGAATGGCATAGCTTTTGCCGTCGCGTTGGTACGGATCCCAAACCGAAGGATCTTCCTGCATCGCCTTTTTCCATACAGGGGACGCGTATTGGTCAAACAGCGGGCCGACTTCCATGAATTGTCCCGAATCGATCATATCCTGAATGACGTCCCGCTCCCGCGCCGTCACGATGTCAGGCATATTGCCTTTCGCCAGCTCGATTCGCAGTTTATTAGAGTACGCGTCGTTGAAATCCGGAATCGTCCAGTTATATCGAATGCGGATGCCGAGCCTTTCTTCGGCCCACCTCGTATGTACATTATTTTCCAAATATTCTCCATTTTTAAATGTCATATCGGGATTGATGGCACCCACGGTAATTAGATCTACGGGGGGCACAAATTTGCCAAGGCTCCGATCAAAATGAACAACGTCATCCATATGGGTGTTACCCTCTCCTACCAGACCAGAATTGGAATCGGAGGAGCATCCGATGAGAATAAAAGGCAGCAAGAAAAGAATCGAAATTCTCTTGTGGATTATATGCATGGCATCTGTCCCCTAACATGCGTTAGATGTTAATATTGTAGCATATATCAACAATTATAGTCATAATTTCATTTTTATAATGGTCGGATCTTCGCATAGTTATGGTACAATTAATTGTTAATATGCATTGGAAAATAAGGATGATCCCCATGCGATTTCGACCGAACTTGTTCTTGAAGTTTATTATGCTGATTCTATCGGTCATCATCGTGACGATGCTGCTCTATGGGGTCTCCTACCGCAACAGCGTTCGCGTCATTACCGAACAATTAAAGACTTCCGACCTGAATCACTTGGATTACTTCACCAAAGAAATCGACAACCAGGTCTCGCAATTGGCAAGCAATCTCTATACTTTGAATCGCGAACCGACCGTTCGTGATTATGAATTTATCCATGAACTCAGTCATCTGAAAGACGAGAACGCAGTTATTCTGACGGTTCAGGAGAAATTGGCGCTTCAAGCCAGTTCAAGCACCTGGGAGAACCAAATTACGCTTCACAATCCGCATGTGGGCGACTCGCTTACCTCAGGCACATCGTCTCCATTAGATCGTTCGCTGCTAAAGGATGCCTTGCCGAATGGCTGGGTCTATGTCCCGGCTTTCTCACCTACTGGAGCCGAAGGCATGTTCCGTCTGATGTACACCGATCCGATCGGCTTCCAAAGCAAACCGGATCAGGCCAATATGATTTTCGAAATGCGTTTTCCTGCGGCCAATATCAAGAAAATGATCGAAGGGTACAACTACGGCGGAACCACCTTTCTCTATCATCCGCAGTTGGGACTCATTCATGGACGAACGAAGGATCCGTACCTGAATGAAATCAAGAGCAACCTGCCTCCCCTGACGGCAGGTCAAACTCAATCGGCGGTCGTCACGATTCGGGACAACGCCTTCCTGATCAGCATGGTGCGTTCGTCAACGCTTGGGTGGGATGTGATTCACTACTCGCCTTTATCGCAAATCCTTCGCCCAATCAACAGCAGCCGGTACTCCTTCATCGTTGCGACGGCCGCGCTCCTGCTTCTCAGCATGGTCTTGTCGCTGATGCTTTACCGTCAGGTTCAACGGCCGATCATCCTGCTGCATCGGTCCATCAACCGGATGAAAGAAGGACGGTGGTCCACCCGCATCCGAACGCGGACGAACGTCGAGTTCTCGGCGCTGAACGAAGGATTTAACGAGATGGCCAGCCAGATCCAGGCACTGATCGAAAAGGTTTATTTGGAGCAAATTCGGGCGAAAGACGCCTATCTCAAACAGCTTCAAGCCCAGATCAACCCCCATTTTCTGTATAACTGCCTGTTCTTCATCAAAAGTAAAGCGAATATCGGAGATACGGACGCCGTGGAGGCCATGTCGCTCAATCTCGGCGAGTATTACCGCTACGTAACACGGTTGGATCATAGCCTCACGACCGTTGGACAAGAACTGAAGCTGCTGGCGAATTACTTGACCATTCAAGATCTTCGCAAGCAGAAATTCGAATACAGAATCGAAGTTCCCGCCGAACTGTGGAACGAACAGATTCCTCGCCTTCTGATCCAGCCGCTCGTGGAAAACAGCATCGTCCATGGCATCGAACCCAAAATCAGCCGGGGAAACATCCGGATTTATGCGGAGAAGAACGATGCCGGCATGACGATATTCGTCGAAGATGACGGAGCCGGGATGACGGAAGCGCAGCTTGCCGCTCTTGACGCCAAAATCAATTCACCCGTACGGGATGACGGAAGCTGCGGACTTTGGAATGTGCAGCAGCGGCTGAAGCTGCATTACGGAAACGCCTCGGGCCTTACGATTGCTTCACCACCGCTGGGCGGCATCCGAGCAACAATACGTATAATTCAAGAGGAAGACGTGAAAAACGATGCTTCAAATTCTTCTCGTTGATGACGAGCCCTACGTCGTAGACGATTTATCGGTTGCCCTTCCTTGGGAGGACCTGCAATTCGAGTTCGTACATAAAGCATATTCCGGCATGCAAGCGCTCGAAATCCTGGAGAAGCATCCGATCGATATCGTCATTACCGATATCAGCATGCCCGGCATGACCGGCCTTGAGCTCATCGAGCAGATCCGCAGCAGGTGGAAGCACCTCAAATGCGTGCTGCTGACCGGATACGCGGAATTTGACTACGCACAAAAAGCGATCCAACATCACGCGGACGATTACTTGCTGAAGCCGATCGGCAACGAGCCGTTCATCGAGTTGCTGATTCGACTCCGCGAAGAGATCAGGCTGGAGTGGGAAAAGAAATCGTCCTACCAGCGAACCGTCCAAACGTTGAACGAGCACCTCCCATTGCTGCGGGATAAGCTGCTGAACCAACTGCTCCAAGGCCGCCAATTTTCTAATGATCAATTGTCGGAACAGATGCAGAAGTACGAGCTCTCTTTCGTTGCGGGCAAGCCGGCGGCGCTGCTTGCCGTCAGGCTGGAAGATTACTTTCAGCAACAAGACGGCGACAGCCTCCTGTTATTCGAATATGCGATCGTGAACATCGCAGGCGAGCTTTTTCAAGAACATTTCCAGATTTGGTCCTGCAAAGAAATCCATGATTATCTGATTTTCCTGTTGCAGCCGAAAAGCTTCGACTCTTCCTCCCCCATCTGGCAGGAACATCTTCAACAAATGGCCTATTTACTGCAGCGCAATGTCAATGCCTACTTGAAGGGGGCCATTTCGGTCGTCACGACGCCGTGGGGGGTATTTCCGGATGAAACCCGGGATCGTTACCAGACGGCCGTATCGGCCATTCGCAGGCAGATCGGCCGGGAAACCGGACTGTTCCTTGCCGCCGATGCCCAATCGGACGCGCCGGACATTCAATCTCTTCGCTCCCTGCACGAGCCGCCGACGCTGCTTCATTTGTTCGAAATCAACCAATGGGATGCCATCGAAGAGAAGCTGGGCGCGATTGTGGATGAATTGAAAGAAGCCAAGAAGCACTCCCTCGAGCATACGGAGGAAGTTCGGCACTATCTGGAAGCGGCTTTTTATTTTATCGCCCACAAAAACAACAAGCTGCTCGGCGAAATTATCGGGCCGGACCAATCAAGGCGGCTGTTTCACACGGCAGACGCGCTGAGAGAATGGGCTTTGGACATCGTCAGGCGTTTAAGGGAATACGTAGACATCGAACAGAAAGACTCCCGTTCGGTTCTCATTCGGGAAGTGCACGATTTCGCCGACCGCAATATCGGCTACGTGTCCCTGCAATCCATCGCCGACCACGTTAAGCTGCACCCCGTCTATTTATCGAAAATATACAAATCGGATACGGGCAAAAGCATCAGTAATTATTTGCTCCAGCTCAAAATGGAAAAGGCGACGCACCTGCTGCTTCACACCCCCCTCAAAATTTACGAGATTTCGTCCATGCTCGGGTATTCGAGCGCGCACTACTTCATCAAGCTGTTCAAAGACTACAGACAGATGACGCCGCAAGAGTACCGGGACCGTTCCGCCGGCGTCAGGGAATAAGGAAAGAAGAAAGGGAGAGAGCCTTGGGCTTTCTCCCTTTCTTCTTTTCAGGCTGGGTTTAAGGTGCCGCCGGGCCATTATCGGTTAACGTCAAATCGTCGATATACACGCTGACGTTGCCTTCGCTGCCTCCCGTGATTTTTCCCAGTTCGAAGCTGATTCTTCCTATTTTCGTCGAGTCCAGCGTATCGTCGAAAGTGAAGGAATACGTATTGTCCGTCTCGTTCAAGGAAACGACTTGACTCGCATAGCCATGCCAGTTGAAGGTGCTGTCCAGCCAGCCGATGCTGATATTCATATCGCGGGCCGCCGTGGCGCGCGCCTTGAAGGTTAACGTGTACCGATGGCCTTGCTTGTAGTTGATCCCTTCATAATACACCTGGCGGTTCCATGTTGCGGTTCCGACGGTTCCGACGTCGATCTTCAGCGATTCCTGATCGTTTGCGATATGCAATTGCTCCGACTGTGGGTCCTGATCAGAGTAGGAAGCCCATCCCGGAAGTCCAGCCAGCTTGAAGTCGCCGTTCTGAATTAGCGAGGGTACCAGCCGGATGTCGTCGATGCTCACATCCACGTCTCCGACATCGCTGACGACGTTGCCATCCCCATCTTTGATCTTGCCAAGCTCCAAACTGATCCGTCCGATGCTGGTATTATCCAAGTGATCATAGAACGTAATGGTATAGTCCTTATATTCGGTTCCCAAGTCGACCGCCCCTCCACCGAATCCGTGCCATTGGTAGTTTTCAGACGCGCCGCCCGGCCAGCCGATGCTGATGTTCATTTTCCGCGGCTTGGTAGCCTTGGCCTTAAAGGTAAGCGTATATTGCTGATCTTTCTGGAAATGGATGCCGCCGTAGAACACTTGGCGATGCCAGGACTCCTCCCCGGTCGTGCCGACATGGATGCCTAGATCCCCGCCCCCGTCGTAAACGGCCAATTGGACGCTGGCGGGATCCGATTCCGAATAAGTCGTCCATCCGGTTGTGCCTTGCGAAAAATCGCCGTTATTCATCATATTGTCCGAGTTTTCAACGAGCGACACGTTGTCCAGCACGACCGTTCCGCCCTCGCCTCCGAACAAAAATTGCAGCGCGGAAGGTCCCTGCCCCGAATCCGCAATCGTAATCACTTTCGTATAGGTTGTCATCGTATCGGTCAGGGTGAAGGCAGAACCTTCGTCGTAGAGAGCGCCGTTCTCCGCTCCCGTATCCAGGCCGATGTGAATTGAGCGGCTATGATCCGCTTTGGCGTCAAACTTCAGCCGATAAGACGAGCCTTTGGTCAGTTTAAGATCACCTTGCGACAACACGACCTGCTTCGGCGAAGCGCCCCCATTTGCAATGGTAACGTGCAACTTACGCTCCATCAGGAAGGCGGATGGATTATAATCGTTGCTCACCGATACGTTAGCGTTTGCTCCTCCTGTAGCGGAGAAGGTCCAATATCCCATCCGATCCTTCAAGCCTTGATCGAACGTACCATTATAAATGTAATTACCGTCGCCAAGCACGGTCTTCTCCCGCGGCGTTTCCGGGATCCAGTCGGTCTCCTTGATTCTTACATTCGTGAAGTAAGCGGCTACGGTCGACGTTTGGCCCAGGTTGAATTCAAACCGTGTATTGTTGTCGCTCTTGAAGTCCATATTGAACGAATAAGTGAGGGTTTGCCATTCGTCGGTCAAGTCAAAGGTCCGTTCTTTGGAATATGCCTTCCATCCGCCTTGGAATTCGGTCACCTTCGACATGATCGTGCGCGGAGCGTCGGCTTTGGCGTCGAACGTGACCTTGTACGCTTTTCCTTTCTGCAAATAAACCGGCATCTGCGTTAGCTGCAACGAATAGAGCTGGCTGCCGGTGCTGGCGATCGACACCTTCGCGGCTTTGCCTTTCTCCGGATCGTCTACCACGCTGACGCTGCCGGCCCCGCCGGCGTTCAGAACGAGCTGCCATTGATCCGGGACGCCTTGGGCATCGGCTGATCCTTGGAATCCGCCGTTGTAGATTTGGTTGCCGTCGCTAAGCGGCGGACGCTGCGGCTCTACGGTGCCTTGGCCAGTCGGGCGTTTGCCGGTGACGTCCGGCAGGCTGGCCAAATCCTTATATTGATAGACGCGAACGTAATCGATCCGCATTTTCTCGGACTCGAACGAGTCCTTCGGCGGATCTTCCGGCATGTCGCCGCCTACCGCCAGATTAAGAATCATATGGAACGGCCGATCGAAAGGTGCGGGGTACGTATAATCCTCCGGCTGTCCGATTCCTTGCGCCCCCCAATCGCTCGTTTCGAAGTACTTCTCTCCGTCTACATACATCCGGATGACGCCCGGCAGCCATTCCATCGAGAATTCGTGATAGTCGTCCGCAAACGTCTTGCCCGGCGGCAGCAAATAGGTCTTGGACTGCATGTCGTGCGCCGAATCGCTCGGGTCTTCGTCGTAATGGATCGTACCGAACACTTTGCGGGGGTATACGTCCCGGTTGTCCGGATCGCTCGACTTCGGCCCGGTCAGCTCCATGATGTCCATCTCGCCGGATTGCGGCCAACCTCCATACTGGTATTGCTGGTCCGTCGGCAGCATCCAGATGGCTGGCCACATGCCTTGGGAGACAGGCAGCTTGGCCCGGACGACGAATTTCCCGTACGTCCAGTCCCCTTTTTCCGCAGAAGTCACTTTGCCGGAAGTAAAGTGCCTCCCTCCGTAGTTCTCTCTTTTGGCTTCGAGAGCCAGTACGCTGTTCGCCCCGTCTTTTTCGATGTAGACGTTGTTCGGACGATAATACTCCAGTTCATTGTTGTAGACGAGATCGGTATCTTGTACGTTCCATTTGCTCGCGTCCACCGTATCGCCGTCGAATTCGTCCTGCCAGACGAGCTTCCAAGGATCGGAAGGGGACGGAGACGGATTGCCCGGACCGCCGGACGGCGCAGGGTTGGTCGTTCCGCTCGGATTTGCGGCGCCTTTGGCGATTTCCGCAGCGGAAAGATCCGCGCCTTTGGCCACTGGCTTGCCGTTCAACGTCACGCCTTCCGCTGATACGAGCAGCCGGCCTATAGTGCCGCCGCTGACGATCGCGGAACCTTTCGCGTTTGCTTCCACCCGGATTTCTTTCACGGTCGACCCGGCAGCAATTTCAATCTGGGATTGCTTGCCAACCATAATGATGCCTGCCGTGGAATTTCCAGTTAAGACAACGCGGACGGGGCTGTTTTTCTTGTTTACTTCTAGGTCGGTCAGCTTGGCATCTTTGAAAATAACAGAGTGAACCCCTCCGCCCGTTACGAATGATCTGCCTTTCACCGTGATGCCCGCAAAGGTCGCCTCCCCCTCTCCGACGCCTTCCGTCACGTAGAGATTGCCGTCAACCGTGACGGAAGACAGTTTCACGTCCGGCTTGCTTACGATTAGGTTCCCCTTTACATCGGCATTCGGAAGAAACTCGCCGAAATCCGGCCTCAACCAGCCGATCATGCCGTCTAGCAGCGCGACCGTTTCGGCTCTCGTGATCGGACTTTGTGGACGAAGCTCCTTACGTTCGTTCCCCTTTAAATAACCGGAAGACACCAGGCTGTTCACAGCAGGCAAAGCATATTTGCTGACGGCGTCCCCATCTTTGAATGCCGTGGTCGCACCCGCCGCAGATTCACTCCATTGAAAAGCACGATAGAGTATGACAGCGGCGTCCTGACGTTTAATCGCGTCGTTCGGATGAAAGCTGCCGTCGGTGAAGCCTTGGACGACACCGGCTTCCGCAGCTTTATCTACAGCGTCGGCATACCATTTGGCGGCATCCACGTCTTTGAAAGAGGCTTGGCCTATATTGAGGTAATGAAACACGCGATTCAGCATCGATACGAATTCCGCGCGCGTAACCGGATCATTGGGACGGAATTGATCCAAGTAACCGCTTACGATTCCGGCCTGCGCGAAGGTGGCCACGGCCGAAGCGGCCCAGTGGCCCTGCAAATCTGTGAACGGTGTGCCGGCTGCAGCCTTGGTTTGGTTGTCGTTAGTCTGCATGGACCCGGCCGACACGGCTTGGGCAAAGCATGCGACAACGAGCAGGACGCTGAGCAGCGCTGACAGTAATTTCTTTGACAATGTGAACTCCTCCTATTGGAAGTAAGTATGGAATGTGTTTTCTATTATAGGTGGCCTAAAAACCGCCAGATATAGCAAATCCATAACATTGATATCAAATTCAAAACACGCAAAAAAAAATTGGCGATCGTTCGATCGCCGCATTTCTTTTAAACATTAAAGCCATTGGACGAGCAGGCTCAATCTATTTTGAATGGACGCCGTACTCTCGTTCAGTTTGCCTAACGCGGTCATTTATCCGGCGCATCATGCTTTCCATCGATAGGGTGTTCTCAATCAATTTGGACACATTGTTCTCGCCTTGTTGGCTGACGTGCTTGATGTCGTTCTCGGAATTGAGCATCCGCGCGCTGTACGCCATCAGTTGCCGGGTGCGTCCCCGCTAATGGGGACAACCTTCCTTCTGTTTTTAAGATTTCACAGCTCCCGTCATGGCCCCTTCAATGATATAGCGTTGCAAGAAAAGATACAGTAATAGCAGAGGGCTTGCCACAATGACGAGCGCCGCGGCGATCAGCGTCCACTGGTTGCTGTATTGGCCGTAAAATTTGAACAGGCCGAGCACGATCGGATACAGTTTCTTATCGGACAAATAGACAGTAGCCCCGATGATGTTATTCCAGACGCCGATCGCCTGCAGAATGGCGCTCGTCGCCAAGACCGGCTTGATGAGCGGCAGAATGATCGTCAGCACGAACCGGGAATAGCTGCTGCCGTCGATGCTCGCGGCCTCATCCAACTCTTTCGGGATCGACTTCATATATCCCGCCATCAGCATAAAGCCAAGTCCGATACCGGTGTTTACGAGCACAAAGCCGAGCCGGGTATTGTACAAACCGAGGGAATGAATCAAATTCCACTGGGGAACGAGATTGTTCGGCAAGAAGATGCTGATCATGAAAAAGACATAGAGAAAGCTTGCCCATCCCACGTAGCCCCGCGAAATGGGGAACGCCGCCAGCGCGGAAATGAGAACCGAAAGACCGACTGCCGCGGCGGTATAGAATACGCTGTTGCCGATTAATTGGCCGAAGTTTCCCTGTTTCCAGGCATCCGGATAATTCGAGAACAGGACATGTTTTACGATCCCGACCGGATCGACCAGGAATTCGAGCTCGGGCTTAACGGAAACATTGAACAGGTACAAAAGAGGGAACAGGTACAAAAAAGCCATAACCGCCATCACGGCGTAGCCGAGCGGTTTGGGTACCAAGTGCATTTTCATTACATCTGCACCTCTCTTCTGCGCAAGTAAAATTGAGCGATCAGGGCGACGACCAGCACGAGGCCGAATTGCAGAACCGCTACTGTTGAAGCAAAGCCCTGGCGAAGGCTTACGCCTGCGTTGCTGCCGAAAGCAGCTAGATAAACCTCGTAGCCGAGCACGCTCGTATAAGGATTATTCGGCGTCAGGATGAAGATGACTTCGTACGTTTGCAAGGACCCAACGATGGCGAGCAGCAGGTTCACGGTAACGGTAGGCGCGAGCATCGGCCATGTGATGTGGGCGAACGATTGCCACGCCTTAGCCCCGTCGATGCGCCCCGCTTCATAGAGATCGCCGGGAATCGATTGAAGGCCCGCAAGAAAGATAACCACCGTATAGCCGAGCGCTCCCCAAATTTGAATGAAAATCGTCAACGGAAATGCAAGATCCGGGGAACCGAGGAAGGTGGAGGAGCTGCCGAACAGTTCCCATATTTTCTGAACCGGTCCGTCCAGCGGGTTGAGCATCAGCGTCCATACTAGACCGAAGACGGTCACGCCAAGCACGACGGGCAAGAAGATGAGCGACCGAAAGAACATGTGGCCCCGCAGCTTCGTATTGATCACGATGGCGATGAACAAGCCAAGGGCGGTCTGAATGCCCGTGACGGCGGCCGCGAATATAAGCGTTCTCTTCAGCGCGGCATAATAAACGGGCGTACGCCCGGATTGGAAAAACTCTTTGTAATTATCCCATCCGATAAATTGCCACTTGGTCCCCTGAACGGCGGTAATATCGGTGAACGAATAGATTATGGTGAATACGGACGGTCCGAATGAGAAGATGATATAAATCAGTAAAGCAGGCAGCAGGAACCAATACGGAGACAATCGGCTCCAACTTTTTCCGAACGGATACATCTGTTGCAACTCCCTTCTAATCGAAGAATGGAGGCAGTCGAGAACGGCCGCCTCCAATTCCTATGAACTGCTTATTTCAAGTTGGCCATTTCCTTTTCCCACTCTTTTTGCATGTTGTTCATAATTTCTTCAGGCGTTTCTTTTCCGGCCGGCTTGAGTAATTGTACCGGTGTCACGCTGCTCGTGTAGTTGCCAGCTCCTTGAGGCGCTTGCCAGATAATATCCATCGCCAGCTTCATTTTGCTTGCTTGCGGAGCGATTTCTTGCAAGAACGGATCTTTGAGCGTCACGTTAGGCTGCGTCGGCAAAAATCCGACGGCATTGACGAACTCGCTATAATTCTCCGGCTCGGAGAAGAACTCGAGATACTTGAGCGCCGCTTCCTTGTTCTTCGAATGCGCCGCGATCATGAGGGACATGTCGTATTTGCCGTAGAAGTTTTTGTTATTCTCGGCATTATCGCTCACAGGCATCGGGAAATATCCGAATTTCATATCCGGGTTCGCTTTGGCAATCGCACCTGCATTCCACATGCCGTCCGGCAGCATGGCGGCTTTGCCGGCCGCGAACCGTCCGACGACGGAAGCGTAGTCGACTCCCATGAAACCTTTCTCCATGTAGCCCATCATTTGCTCGTATTTCTCGAGCATTTCCTTGAACACCGGATCGGTGAACTTCACCTCGCCGGACCAAATCTTCTTGTCGAAAGCTTCGAGATCCGGCTCGAGCGCGGCAATAAAACCGTTCGCGGCCATGCCCAGCGGCCAAATGTCTTTGCCCGCCATCGTAAACGGAGCAACGCCGCTGTCCTGCAGTGTCTTGGCCACATTCAGCAACTCAGGCCAGGTCGTCGGCACTTTAAGGTTGTTCTTCTCGAACAATTCCTTATTGTAGAATACGCCGGTATAAGTAACCATGCCGACGTCGATACCCCAAACTTTGTCATTGTACGTCATGGCGTCCTTCAAGCTTTCCGGAGTGAAATTGTTCAGAAATGCCTTGCCCGTCAAGTCTTCGATCAAGCCGGCATCGATATATTGCTGCATAGCCGGAACCGCGGCGCCCGCGTGATAATCCTTCTTCGGATTGATCGCGAAGCTAGTGACGATATCGGCATCGTCCGCGTTCAGACGGGTTTGCAGCAGCGTTTGGTATGGCCCGTCCGGTTTGGACGTATCGAACGTTACCGTAATATTCGGATACTTCGCAGTGAACTTCTCGTTCAGCTTCTGGAACGCCTCGATGTTCGTCGGCTGCTCCCAAGTTGCCAATTTCAGCGTGATCGGCTTCGTGTCTTCGGAAGCGGACGGAGAAGCCGCGCCTGTAGCCGCGGGACTGGAAGATGATTTTCCGTTGTTGTTGTTGCCGCAAGCGGCCAGAGCCAGCACCAGCAAGCTGGATGTCAGCACAGTTAAACCTTTTTTTGTCAATCGACTGTTCATGGATGATCCCCCTTGAAATGATGAGTGATTATAGCTTTGTTTAGTCTTCCACATGCCTAGCTTGTACGGCACCACCACCTTTCACACTTGTTTATTCGTCACGCTCTCGCGAATCACGAGCTCCGGTTCGATCGCAATGAGATAAGAAGGAACAAGAGAACTACCCATCCGATCCAGCAAGCCAAACGCAACCGTTCTTTGAAACCGGTCAACACTTCTTCGGTTATTATCGGGTTAATTATAAAAGTGATATTTAATGCGTTAAATAACAAGAACTTAAGGTTCATACCAAATTTATAACCTTGCTGCGAACGAAAAATAGAGTGCCAAACCTTAAAGGCTTGGCACTCCTTCATTCAATTGATGCGATTAAGAAGAGCCGACGTCAACAGTCCGATATCGCTTGGATCGGCTCTACTTTTCAGATGCAATTTTACCGACCGCATTAATGGTTCCCCAAACCGAGAGCTTAACAGAAAAAGGTTTAGACACAACACATATTCCAATCTGTTCGGGGAAGACCGTGGTGTACTAGTTGCCAGCTGGGTCCTTCACGCCGTCGCCGTAGCTCGGTCCGATTCGGTACATCTCTACGCCTGTCGTTTGCCTGAAGCTCTGGTTGTTTCCGGGTCCAGCAAGCCAATGTCGTGCATATGGTTCAGCCATCGGAAGTATTCCTTCTCCTCCGGACGCAGGTAATGGAACTTCGCCTCATAGGTAGCCGGATCGATATAAATTTCACCTTCATCCGGCACGCCCGCCGTAGCGACGGCCGGGTTGGAGACGGTAATCAAAATCTGCCACTCCCCTCCGTTCAGGGACAGGCTGACAACATTGCCCCGCTTCCCCCCACAGCAAAGGCAGCGAACGAAGTCCGTTCGCTGCCTTCAAAGCCCATTCCCTGCCCCCGAAACCCGCTTACTCCCCACCGCCGTAGTCGATGGACTGGCGCTCCTCGAAGCGCTCCAAAGCAAGCTGGATCAGCGTGTCGAGCAGCTCGCGATAGGAGACGCCCGACTCTTTCCACATCTGCGGGTACATGCTGTAAGGGGTAAAGCCCGGCAGCGTGTTCACCTCGTTGATGAACAGCTTGCCGTCGCTGCGCCGCAGGAAGAAATCGGCGCGGCACAGGCCGGAGCCGTCGATCGAGCGGAACGCTCTCAGCGCCATGTCGCGCACCGCGTTCGCCGTCTCCTGCGGAATTTCCGCCGGGATGACCATGATCGATTTGCCGTCGATATATTTCGCTTTATAATCGTAGAATTCGTTCGAGCTGACGATCTCGCCCGGAACCGAAGCCCGAGGGTCGTCGTTGCCGAGCACGCTCACTTCGATCTCGCGCGCATCGACGAACTCCTCGACGATCACCTTGCGGTCGAACCGCAGCGCTTCCTCGATCGCCGCGACCAACTCCTCGCGATTGCGCGCTTTGGACACTCCGACGCTGGACCCGAGGTTAGCCGGCTTGACGAAGCAAGGGTATCCGAGCTCCTCGATATTCGCCAGCACCGCTTCCCGATCCTTGTTCCATTGAAATCGGATCAAATGCCGGTAGCCCACCTGAGGAAGTCCCGCTTGCGCGAACATCGTCTTCATCGCGACCTTGTCCATTCCGACAGAGGAGGCCAGAACGCCCGCGCCAACGTAGGGCAAGCCCGCCATTTCGAACAATCCTTGGATCGTGCCGTCCTCTCCGAACGTTCCGTGCAGCAGCGGCAGCATCACGTCGATCGCTTTGCCGTCGCTGACCGGCGAACCCTCCGTCAGCACTTTCTCCGACATTCCCTGCAGCACCGGCAGCAATGCAAGCGTGCCGCCCGCATCTCCGCTCCCGGCCGACACTTCCCCCGCGGGAGTAAATTGCAGCTCCGCCACCGCGGACGGAGGCGCGCTGAGCAGCGGTCCCGATCTCCACTGGCCTTTAGGCGTAATATAGAAAGGAATCAGTTCGTACTTGTCGTAGTCGAACGCCTTCAATACGGCAAGGGCCGTCTGCAGCGACACCTGGTGTTCGCCCGAACGCCCCCCGTACACGAGTCCGACGCGTATTTTGTTCCCCATAGCTTCGAATACCTCCGGCTTATCGGCGTTTGCGCCCTCAGCGAATTCCGCAATCGAAGCGGAAGCCCTGCCTCCCCGCGCAAACCCGGCTTTTCTGTTCGTCAAAATTCATCCGCGATGTGATAAAAATAATAACGGGTTTTATCCGTCCAAGCATACGAATCCTTGTAGTCCCAGTAACGGTGTCGGCTGCTTACCGTGTTCGCGTTCACGAGAGGCATGCCGTCCGGCGTAAACGCGGTGACGATCGTATTGTGACCGACCCGGCCGTTGCCTTCCCAATCGTAGCAGATGACATCGCCCAGCTTAAGCTGCTGCGGCTCGTACACGGCTTCCGCTCTGAGCCCGGAGGCGCGCGGAGTCGCCAAGTATTGCTGCAATCCGGCCGCGACCGCCCAACTGAAGCTCCACCATTCTTCCTTGCCGGAGTAGCCCTTGTACCACCAGCCCGAAGACCTTCTCCCAGTATAATTCATCGGCGCGCCCCCTGCAAAGAGACACTGGGAGACGTAATTCGTGCAGTTGACCTCGAAATTTTCGTAAGCGGGATTAGGCTCGTTCCACCATCTCTCGGCGTACGCGACCGCTTCTTCCCGCAAATAAGGGACCCCCCTTCCGACGGCTCCGTACCCCCAACCGTCGTCGCCCAGCGCATATGCCCCCGCGTACACCTTCGACTTGAAGCCGTACAGCGCGTTCGGGTTCATGAAAGGCGCGGAAGGAACCGGCGTCCTTTTCTCTCCGTCCCAGGGATCGTGAACTTCGTCCAGTTCCTCCGCCGCCAGCTCTCCCGGTCTTTCTCCGGGCAGCGGCCTTACCGTCTCGAGACGCCATACTCTGCCGGCTCGTATAAACCGAAGCCTCTCCCTTTCGACTCGCTCCTCCGACCATACCTGATTCCGCTGCTCCATCAGACGCACAAGATGGATCGACAGATCGGCCGCGACCTCGCCGCGCGTTGCCTGGTAGCGCTCGATTCTTACCCTCATTTCGCTGCGCGCCGTCCGAATCGCCCATCTCGCTTCTCTGCGCGCTGCGAGCAGCACGCGCTCGTTCAGCCGTACCCGATGCTCCCTGTCCGGAATGTCCCGCAGCTTGCGGGAATCCGTGCTCAGGGCCGCCTCATTGATCGCGTTGACATATTCGAACAAAGCTTGTTTCCATTCCGTATTCTCGCCGGGCATGGAGATCACCTCCGAATCCGATTTCTCGACAAGCCGTCGTCAGATTGCGCCACTTCATCCTATGCCGGAAAAAATCATTCCATGCCGCCCACTTGTTTCGCGCTCAGGCACGAGGCTCGCTTCGGATGGCCGGAACTCAAATGAGGCATTCTATAGAAGTTCGATTCGGGGTCATCAGGGCATCGCTCTGCCCTGTCGGCACACGACATGCGCTTTTGCGGATTCCTCCGTGAAATCGCTTCAAGATGGACTGAAATGACTTTACGGAGCCGCCTCGACAAGGTATACTGGATGCATAGAGTATTTTTGAAATCGCGTTTCATAGAATGAAACTCATTCTCAATTAGGACCGCGATTGCGCAAAAATACGGACTGCCCTACAGATTTCGAATCAAGGAGGTTTCACAGTTGTCTAAAATCCCTTATCAAGTGCAAGCTCAGCTGCAGTCATCCGGCAAATCCTACCGTTACTTCAGCCTGCCGGCATTGGAAGAGCAAGGCGCAGGCCCGGTCTCCAAGCTTCCGTTCTCCATCAAGGTGCTGCTCGAAGCGGCGGTTCGCCAATTCGACGGCCGCGGCATTACGGAAGAGCACGTCAAGCAACTGGCCACATGGACGGAAGGCCGCGAGGACAAGGAAATTCCTTTTATCCCCGCGCGTATCGTTCTTCAAGACTTCACCGGCGTTCCCGTAGTCGTCGACTTGGCGGCCATGCGCGAAACCGTTAAACAAGCAGGCGGCGATCCGAAGCGCATCAACCCGCTCGTACCGGTCGATCTCGTTATCGACCACTCCGTCATGGTCGACGCTTTCGGAAGCCCGGACGCCCTGCAATACAACATGGACGTCGAATTCGAGCGCAACGAGGAACGCTACCGCTTCCTTCGCTGGGCGCAAACGGCGTTCGATAACTTCCGCGCCGTTCCTCCGGCGACGGGGATCGTTCACCAAGTCAACCTGGAGTACCTGGCATCCGTTGCCGCTACGAAAACAAAAGACGGCGTAACCGACGTTTATCCGGACTCGCTCGTCGGAACCGACTCCCACACGACGATGATCAACGGTCTCGGCATCGTGGGCTGGGGCGTCGGCGGCATCGAAGCGGAAGCCGGCATGCTCGGCCAGCCGCTCTACTTCGTTATGCCTGAGGTCGTCGGCTTCAAGCTGACCGGCAAACTCGCGGAAGGCGCAACGGCGACCGACCTTGCCCTGACCGTTACCCAGATTCTTCGTAAAAAAGGCGTTGTCGGCAAGTTCGTCGAGTTCTTCGGCTCCGGCTTGTCCAACATCAGCCTCGCGGACCGCGCGACGGTCGCGAACATGGCTCCGGAATACGGCGCTACGATCGGCTTCTTCCCGGTAGACAGCGAGACTCTGAACTACCTGAGACTGACCGGACGCGAGGAAGATCAAATCGCGCTCGTCGAAAACTACTACAAAGCGCAAGGCATGTTCCGCACGGACGACACGCCGGATCCGGTCTTCACCGAAGTGCTGGAGCTCGACCTGTCCACGATCGTGCCGAGCTTGGCCGGACCTAAGCGTCCGCAAGACCGCGTAGAGCTGACGGCGATGAAGCAATCGTTCAACGAGAGCATTCGCACGCCGATCGAGAAAGGCGGCTTCGGCCTGTCCGACGCTCAGATCGAACAGAAGGCGGCCGTCAACCACCCGAACGGCAAGAAGAGCGAGCTCAGCACGGGCGCCGTCGTCATTGCGGCCATTACGAGCTGTACGAACACGTCCAACCCGAGCGTTATGATCGGCGCGGGCCTCGTCGCCAAGAAAGCCGTCGAGCGCGGCTTGACGAAGCCTGAATACGTCAAGAGCTCCCTTACTCCGGGTTCCCTCGTCGTTACCGAGTACTTGACCAACGCCGGCCTGCTGCCTTACCTGGAGAAGCTCGGCTTCTACGTCGCAGGCTATGGCTGCGCGACCTGTATCGGCAACTCCGGCCCGCTGCCGGACGAAGTCAGCGCCGCGATCGCCGACAACGACTTGACCGTTGCCGCCGTTCTGTCCGGCAACCGTAACTTCGAAGGACGCGTTCACGCGCAAGTCAAAGCGAACTACCTGGCTTCTCCTCCGCTCGTCGTCGCTTACGCGCTGGCCGGCAACGTCAACGTCGACTTGACGAAGGAGCCGATCGGCTACGACAACGACAACAAGCCGGTGTACCTTAAGGACATCTGGCCGACGAACGAGGAAATCCAGCAGGCGGTTGCCGCTTCGCTCAACCCGGATATGTTCCGCGCTAAATACAAGAACGTATTTACGCAGAACGAGCAATGGAACCAAATCCCGGTTCCTCAAGGCGAACTGTACGAGTGGGACGAGAAATCCACTTATATCGCCAACCCGCCGTTCTTCAAGGACCTTGCTCCGGAAGCCGGCGACATTCAAGACGTCAAAGCCGCTCGCGTCATGGCGCTGATGGGCGATTCCGTTACGACGGACCACATCTCTCCGGCGGGCAACATCAAAGCCGACAGCCCTGCGGGCAAATACTTGCTCGAGCACGGCGTAGAGAGAAAAGACTTCAACTCGTACGGCTCCCGCCGCGGTCATCACGAAGTGATGATGAGAGGCACGTTCGCCAATATCCGCATCCGGAACCAAGTCGCTCCGGGCACGGAAGGCGGCGTTACGACTTACCTGCCTACGGACGAAGTGATGTCCATCTATGACGCTTCGATGAAATATCAGGACAGCGGCACGAACCTGATCGTCATCGCGGGCAAAGAGTACGGCACCGGAAGCTCCCGCGACTGGGCGGCCAAAGGCACGTTCCTGCTCGGCGTCAAAGCCGTCATCGCCGAAAGCTTCGAGCGGATTCACCGCTCCAACCTCGTCGGCATGGGCGTTCTTCCGCTGCAGTTCCCTGCGGGCCAAAGCTGGAAGTCGCTCGGCATCACCGGCCGCGAGACGTTCGACATCGCCGGCCTGTCCAACGACGTGACTCCGGGCCAGACGGTTGCCGTGACCGCTACCCGCGAGGACGGAACGACTTTCGCGTTCGACGCGATCGTGCGTCTGGATTCGATGGTCGACGTCGACTACTACCGCAACAGCGGCATTCTTCAAACGGTGCTTCGTCAGATGATGGCCAGCAATAACTAGTCGCTGACCGAACGAATATATAAGCAAGAGCGTCTTCGGTTTCCGAGGGCGCGCAGAATAAAGAACCCCGTTCATGCCATCCGAAGGCATGAACGGGGTTTCAGCTTATTTGTGAAGATTGCGCGGCCATTCCGGCGAGTTTTCAAAATCGATCGCAACGACCGTATTCCATTCGTCGCACTCCGCCGCGTCCAGTTGAATTTTTATTCGATTCACGGTATGCGTTCCGTTCAACCCGCCCCAGTAGCCGTGTACTTCTTGAACTTCATAAGGCAGAGCTTTACCGTTTCGCAGTAGCCTTACATTCGTCACTATGCCGCTAATATCCCGAACCTCGATTGGGAATCGAGGAATATCTCGAACGTGCAAATATAAGGTGTTGTCCTTGCGCGTCGTCGGTCCATAATAGCTGGTCGGATGATGCTCCGGCACGCTTCTCGTCCCGTAAATGCTTTCTCCCGAATGCGCGAGCCACTCTCCGATGCGCTTGAGTCTGACAATGGCTTCCTCCGGCCAGGATCCGTCCGGTCGGGGTCCGACATTCAACAGCAGATTGCCTTCTTTAACCGCAACCTCAAGCAGCGTTTCCAGCAATGCAACTTCGCTCTTATAGCCCGCCGGATCGGAATGATATGCCCATTGGTTGTTCATAGTCATGCAAGTTTCCCACCAGCCTTGCGGCGGAACGGTAGGAACGAACTGTTCCGGTGTCGCATAATCTCCCGCATCTGGAAGCCGGTCATTAATAATAATGTGCGGCTGTAAATTGCGCATCATCTGCTTCACTTCATGACTCCGCCAGCGGTCTGCCCCGAAACCGGGAACATCAAACCAAACGAGATCGATTTGACCGTAGTTCGTAAGCAATTCGCGCAATTGCTCGACGAAGCGCTTATGGAACTCCCACCATCTGTTCGGGTCGTACACATTTTGCTTTGGAGATTGAATGTGCGGACTGATTGGAATCGTCGCGAAATCGGGATCGTACCAATCTATCGTTGTAAAATACAAGCCTACCTTCAACCCGACCTCTCTGATGGCTTCCACGTAAGGTCCGACAAGATCGCGCTTCGGTCCTCTTTGCACGGAATTGTAGTCCGTCGTTTTCGTGTCGAACAAGCAGAAACCATCGTGATGCTTGGCCGTCAGCACCGCATACTTGGCTCCCGACTCCTTAATCGCCTTAGCCCATTGCTTAGGATCGTATTTGTCGGGGGTGAATTCCTCCGCAAGCCTCTCATACTCATCCGCGCTTATGTGCTGTTTGCTGTGCGGCATTAACGGCCAGGACGCCTCGATTTCTCTAAGCGCGTAAGGACCCCAATGAATGAACACGCCGAATCGCGCATCGCCAAACCATTGTGCATCTGGATGTGTCGCTTTCATGAATAAGCCTCCCGAAGAGTCGTATTGTGTTTATCGAAATTCTCACGCATATTGATGCATAATCCAGATTGGATTATCTCACTCTGTACTGCTCAAAATAACGAGGAATCATTTCAGTCGAAGCGCCCGGCAATTGCGGAAGAACATAATAACCGTCTACGACGGTTGCAGGTTCCACGAAAATATGCCTGATCCAAGGAATATATTCGAGCAAAATCGCATTCGGAGTTGCCGCAACGAGGTGTTGATGGATCTGCCCCATATCGCCAACATGCGGGCACACCGGCAAGTCGTAAGCCGCTGCAAGCGAAGCAACCTGCAACCACTCCGTTACTCCCGCAACTCGAGTAACGTCCACCTGCACATACTCGACTGCTCCCTGATGAATGTAATCGCGAAAAGCATATTTGGTGTAAACATGTTCCCCTAGTGCAATCGGCACATTGAGTTCGTCCGCCAACCTGCGATGATTCATAATATCGTCCGGATTCAGCGGTTCCTCCAACCACATCAGATCGAATTGCTCCAGCTTCTTGCCCCACGTCATCGCGGTTGTAATATTCCATTGCTGGTTGACGTCGATCATGAGGCCGACATCGTCGCCAATCGCTCTGCGCACAGCTTGAACTCTGTCGAAATCTTCGCGCGGATCGGTCCTGCCCACCTTCATCTTGACGGCGGTAAAGCCCTGCTCCAATATTTCCGTCATGTCCTTAATCAATCTATCCTTGGTCCAGTTCAGCCATCCGCCATTCGTGTTGTAAGCCTTGATTTTTTCTGATTTATGACCACCTAAATATTTCCATAAAGGTTGGTTAGACGCCTTTGCCATGATGTCCCACAATGCGATGTCCACCGCTGCTTGCGCCATATGGGTGACCCCTGCCCTGCCGATCCAGTGCATGGCGCCGTATCGCATCTCATCCCACAATTGCTTCACCATGAATGGATCCTTGCCAATAAGAAGAGGGGCATAGTAACGATCGATCGTATCGACAATCATCTCGTCGCCTTTGGCGCATGTGCCTGTGTAGCCATAGCCGGTAATATTCTCGTCCGTAAATATTCGAACGCCCGTAACGCCCCAATGAGATGCCGCGTTAATCGCGTCCGTAATTGGAGGGGTGATTGGAACATGTAAAATGAAAGTTTCGACTTTAATAATTCTCATATAGCTCTCCTCCAATTTCCGATGATCTTTAGTACCCCAACGATGCTCCTCCATCAACAGGCAGCGCTACCCCCGTTATGAATCGTGAAAGTCTCGACGCAAGAAACAGGGCAGCATCGGCAATTTCTTCCGACTCCGCCGGTCTCCCAAGCGGATGCATATCATTAAGCAACTGGCGCACATGATCAGGGTCAGCTTGCTGCAATACCCATTGTTCCAACAATGGCGTCGATACGCCCGCCGGACAAATGCAATTAACCCTCACGCCATCAGCCGCATAGTCCAAAGCGAGTGCTTTCGTCATCGCAATCATGCCGCCCTTGGCGGAAGCGTATACCGGATTTTTTCGCTGTCCGACCAGTCCGTTAAGCGATGCCATGTTCACGATCGCTCCCTTGGTTTGGCGCAAATAGGCAATCGTGAACTTCGTCATCAAATAGGCGCTCTTCAGATTGATGTCCATCACCTTTGTCCATTCAGGCTCGGTTACCTCTTCTAACTCCTTGGGCAAAATCGTTGCAGCATTGTTGCACAGAACATCAATTTTCTGCTTTTGTGCGATCACGTTTTCTACCAGCTGTCGCACTGCTTTCTCCGAAGACACATCGGCAGGATAGGCGATCGCTTTGCCCGGGCCGTATGCATCCTTGATTTCCTGCGCCACGCGTTTTCCATCGCTTTCTGCAATATCCGCAATAATGACTTCGGCGCCTTCAGAAGCGAATCGTTTCGCAGTCACTTCCCCGATGCCCGAGCCGCCGCCCGTGACGATGCAAACTTTATTTTCCAGCAGCATGATACGCCTCCTTCCATCCCATCCATCTTTAGCATGATTGGCTATATTTACTAACGATTTTACTTATTGCGGACGCCGCTTCCGACAGTGCCTGCTCCTCGGTCAATGAACCGATGATGCAGCGTCTGAGAGACTGCCAAAGGATATCTTCGGTTTCAGGGTATTCCGCAAATTTAGGAGGAATGATGACACTGGTCTCGATCGTCTCTTCCAGCAAAGCCCATCTTCGCGATTCGATTGGATGATCCTCCGCCCCCTGCTTAATCCTATCCATTAAAGAGAGGCGAACAGGAACGTGTCCGTTCGCCGCATCGATGGCCTGAATCTCGGGCGACGTTATAAACTTCAGCAGCTCAATCGCCTCATCCTGACGCTCAGATGCCGCCGTCACGGCGAAAGAGTGACTGCCGCAATAGACGGCGCGCTTGCCGCACTCGCTCGAAGGCGTCAACGCAACGCCGAATTTGTCCCTTACTATGCAGGCATCGTCGTTGAGCAGTCCCCAATAGCCCGGCCAATCCGTTGCCATCGTGCTGTCACCGCTTCTGAAGCTAGTCGAAACTTCATCATAATGATAGTCGGGGAGAGCGGCAGGCGTGAGTTTCTTCTGATACAATTCCTTGAGCCTGCGAAGCGCCTCAATGCCGGAACGACTATAAAAAGCGGGTTGGAGATTCTCGTTGAACAACCGGCCGCCTTCGCTGATCAGCAGTTCAAAAAACGTACCGAACAACCCCGACTCCTTGCCTGGATAGACAAAGCCCGTATAACCTGCCGCTTGCAGTTGCTGCGCTGCCTCGCTCAATTCATGCCAGGTACGCGGAACCTCGATGGCCAGCTCCGCAAAACGATCCGTTCGATAAAACAACAACCGGGCATCGAAGTTTCGCGGTATGCTCATTAATTGCGAGTTGTAACGAGCCAGTTCCAGAAGAGCGGGGGAGAAATCCCCCAGCTCTTCTGTCGAGAAGGCCTCATTTAACGAGAGCAGATATGGCGCTTGAGACGGTACGTATTTCGTATGTGTGGATAAGAGATCAAAAGCATTTTCACCGGATTCGAACGTCTTTTGTACAAATCGATTCAGATCGGGATGTGCGCCTTGGAATACAATCTGAATTTCGATTCCGGTTCGCTCGCTGAACTCCGCAAAACTTCGGTAGAGCGGTTGATAGGAAGGTCCGTCAATTAATCCAACTTTAAGAGTAGTTCGTCTCATGCGGTATGCTCACCTCAACTGGATTACTTGAGTGAAGAAAGGAATTCCACTGTCTGCGGATCGGACTTGTAAGCCGAAGTATTAAACGGCGCCTTCATCGCTTTTTGCGCAAGCTCCAGGTATTGGAACAAATTCAATTGCTCAAAGCCTTTCAAATAGGAGTCCCAGTCCTTGTCCGTCGACTTGGAGCCGATAATAAATTGCGCCATCGATTGTTTGACATAGTTTTCAATATTCGTCTTCAGCAATGAATATTGCTGATAATCCTCCGACTCCATCCATACCGCTCCAGGGTATACAAATTCAGGCTGCTTGCCGGCATAGTTAGACATCGTTTCGAGCATTAGCAGAGATTCGAGGCCATCCTGGGAGAACGGCGGATTAGCTTGTACAAAACCATTGCGCCATATCGTATCCTGGAAATTCGGCCCCATTTGGTCCCAGCCTTCATTTTGCTTCGCATTGGCAGAATAGAATGCATCCGACTGGGTGATGAATAGTCCCTGCTCCCCATTCAATCCTTTCACATCCGGCGTAGCCTTCGTCCAATATTTTCCTTCCGGACCGTAGTTCAGCGTCTGCGTGCCTTCTGGCGTGTAAATGAAATTGATGAGCTTCATGAGTCTGACCAACTGGTCTTCGGTCGCGTTATTCGTCGCAATGAAAGTCATGTTTCTTGGAGAGTTGCCGCTGAACGCCGCATATTGAATGCCTTCAGGACCTTTCAGCGGCGCGATCGTCTGCCATTTGCTATATTTTTCGTGCGTCGTATCAATGAATCCTGCACTATACAAGTAAGGCACGACGCCAACCTTGTTCTGCGAAACCAACTGTTTGAGTACATCGGATTTCTGACTGAATGCTTGCTTGTCGATCAAGCCTTTGCTATACAACCGGTTCATATACGCGAGACCTTGTTTCCAGCCTTCTTCAACAGGTGCATATTTGACTTGTCCGTCCTTAATCTCAAAGTAATCCGATCCGTTGTTGTATGTGAAGGCATTCATGAGAAAAATAGTCGGATCGAAACCATCAGATGTTCCCGACAACGGAATATATCCATTATCCTTGAATACTTGCAGCACATGCTCGAATTCCTCGGTCGTCGTCGGCGTGGTCAGGCTGTGCTTTTCGAGCAGCTCGGTATTGATCCAAAACTTCGATCCCCAGTTACAGTGTGTACACGCATTATAGAAGGTCAATCCGTAGATGTTCCCGTCCGGAGCTACTATCGCCTCTTTGAGTCCCGGAGCGGTTTCAATCGCCTTCTTCAAATTCGGGGCATACGCGTCAATGTAGTCGTTAAGCGCGACGACGATTCCTTGCTTGGACAATTTAAGGATGTCGGACGGAGAGAACTCTCCGTTCCAGAATACTTCGGGGTAGTTGCCGCTCGAAAGAAGAAGCTGTTGCTTCGTTAATTTGTCGCTGGATGGCGCTACATTGAATTTAACGTTTAATTTAAATTCGTCCCGTACATATTGGGTGAACCAGTTTGTTTCTAGATCGATGACATTCCCCGATGGCGAAGCAAAGAACGTAATGTCCACGACTTGATCGTCATTCGCTTTACTGGTCGCCGGGGCGCTGCTCTGCGCCGGGTCTTGACTTTCGACACCGTTGTTGCCGCCAGAGCATGCAGACAGCACAAGCATAATGCCTAGAAACAATATAAAACCCCTTTTTTTGTTGACTCCCATACGAACCCCTCCATAGAAATTGATGTGAGATTTTCCGTTTCAGTCCTGCTCATTTCCAAAAGCGCATGCATGGCTTTTTTCAAAGCACCTTCATTCATTCTTTGATTGAACCTACCATCACTCCCTTCACGAAGTGTTTTTGAATAAACGGATACAGCAGCAAAATCGGAATACTGGCAACGACGATCACGGAATACTTGAGCAGCGTACGCATGTCTTCGAATCTTTTGAGTTGCTCTGCGGTCAGCGACATATTGGTCATACTGATGTTGTTATTGACCAGAATTTCACGCAGCACCAGTTGCAGCGGATATCTATTCTCGCTGTTCAAAAAAATTAGCGCATTGAAATAAGAGTTCCAATTGCTTACGGCTGACCATAATAGCAGCACGGCAATGACCGGCTTCGAAAGAGAAATGACGATTCGCAGCAAAAACCGAGTATCGCTGCATCCGTCGATTTGCGCAGCTTCATACAATTCATTAGGAATGGAGGTTTGGAAAAAGGATCGAGCAACTAAAATTGAGAAAATATTAAGCGCAGACGGCAAGATCATGACCCACAGCGTGTCTATAAGCTGCAGATTTTTGACAACCAGGAAATAGGGAATGAGTCCCCCGTTAAACAGCATGGCGAACAGCAGCAGCCACAGGAGAAACCGACGTCCGGTAAACGTTTTACGCGAGATCGGATAGGCCATCATCACCGTTAAAGCGACGCTGATTAATGAGCCTAGCCCAGTGTACAGAATGGAATTCAGATAGCCGTTCCAAATTTGCGGATACTGAAACACCGCCTCATAGCCGTACAATGTGGGTTCAACCGGCCACAACCACACTTTTCCCGCCAGTACGGCGGATGATGAACTGAAGGATGAACTGACAATATATAAGAGCGGGTATGCGATCACGACGAACACGATGGATAAAAAAATATAGATACAGAGCATCATAACCCGATCGCTGTAAGGTTCTTTGATTACAATCGCATCATTCACAACGGTTATTCCTCCTCAGAACAGACTGGAGTCCGAAAATTTTCTGCTTAGCAGATTGGTCGTTACAATCAAAATAAATCCAACGACTGAATTAAACAGTCCAACAGCTACTCCGAAGCTGTAGTTCGTGTTAATCAGACCAATCTTATAGACATAAGTTGAGATAATCTCAGAATGACTGAGATTCATGATGTTCTGCAGCAGGTAGACTTTCTCGAAGCCGATACTGAGCAATCCGCCTACCGATAAAATCAGGAGCACAATAATGGTCGGACGAATGGTTGGCAGATCGATATTCCATATTTTCTGCAGTCTTGAGGCTCCATCCATTTTCGCTGCCTCATGCAATTCAGGATTCACGCCTGACAAGGCCGCTAAAAAAATAACCGCGCTGTATCCGGTTTCCTGCCATATGCCAGACCATACATAGAGAGACGAGAATATTTTAGGATCTCCGAACAAGTCCAGACTCGGCGTTGTTCCGAACAATTTGGATATTTGGCCGTACAAGCCGGTAGAAGGGGACAGTATAATATTGATCATGCCAACAAGTACGACTGTAGAAATAAAGTAAGGCGCATACGTGACCATCTGAACGACTTTCTTGAAGCGCTGATTTTTAACTTCGTTCAGGCAGAGGGCAAGAACGATTGCAGCCGGCATCCCGACGCACAGCGCATAGACGCTGAGCATTAATGTATTTCTTAGGATCGGCCAGAAAAAGGGAGAATTAAAAAACAAATCGAATTGCTTCATCCCAACCCAAGGGCTTCTCCATATGCCTTGAATCGGGTTGTACTCCTTAAATGCGATTAGTGCGCCGAACAGTGGAACATAATTAAACGTAATCAGAAATAAAACGGGCAAAGCCACGATCAAATAAAGCTGCCAATGCCGGTAAATGTTTTTTATCCACGTACGGTTTGCAAGAGCAACCACGTCGAATCCCCCTAAATGAAAGCGATTACTAAATCGTGTACGATATTAATTTATCATACACGATTTATGATGTAAAGAGATCAATCGAAATTATCTCTAAGTCTTTTGTGCGCATTTTTCAAATGAATCGCCATGGCTTCCGCAGCTTGTTCAACATCTCGGAGCAGCAGAGCCTGAACGATCCTTTCATGCTCCTTCTTCTCTTCTTCCAGCTCGATGCGATAGTGATTCAAATTAAGATACCGGTGAATACGTTCTATAATAGAAGTGACCATCTGCTTTAAATTTTCATTGTTCGCATACATTAAAATCGTACCATGCAGATCGTGATTCATAATCGAGATCGCATCTTCGTCGTTATTCTGAGGAGCGCCTTCTTCTCCGTGCTTCAAGGCATTAAGAATGTCTTTGAGCTTGGCTTCAGGAATATGCTGAGTCGCTTTCCGTATGGCCAGCCCTTCAAGCTGACTGCGGATTTCAAAAATCTCATCGATATCCGTTAAATTCATTTCAGCCACGAACATGCCCTTGAAGGGTACAATCGTCACAAACCCTTCCGAGGCAAGACGAAAAAGCGACTCTCGAATGGGGATATTGCTTACGCCCAAGTCTCGTGTCAGTTTATCAATGTTAATCTTATCGCCAGCAGGCATCGTATGAGACAAGATCTGCTTCTTCAAAATCGTATAAAGTTCATCCGTAAGAACATAACGTTGCAGTTGCTTTTCAGACATTTTGCCCACTCCTCAATCAATCTCACCAGAATCATATCATGTACGGTTGACGAAAAAAAGCTCAACTCGCTCTCCCGAATCGATACGCGGTCGCAACAAGGCTTTCTCATACTAAATTTTGTTACTTGTACCTCGTATGCGTTATAATATTCTCATTGCGCTTGCAGCGCGCCAAGCTTACGAACGGAGGCGAATCCGGTTTGGACACCTACAAGCAACCTTCTTGGCTACGAAAATACCGGACTGCCCTCATCTTACTGGCCGTCCTTTTTTTGTTGTTCTATGCGTACATTAAGCCTTGGCCCTACATGCTGTACGGTCCCGGATCCGCGGAGCCCGTGCATCCCCGGGTCGAGACCGGCCACGAGCTCGAGGAGAAAGGCGCGCTTCTGTTCACGACCGTCTCCACCTACTCGAACCCGAACATTTTCTCGATTTTGTACGCCAGATTCAACCCTCGCATGGAAGTCAAGTCCGAGGAGACGGCTACCGGGGGCGCCACCAACCTGACCGCTTATCGCAACCTGCTCTCCTACATGCGGGACAGCTCCGAAGCCAACGCGCTATTGGCCGCTTACACCACGATGGGCAAACCGATCGACGTCCAGCCGCAGGGAGTCATCGTCGTCGCGCTGCTGCCGGAATCCAAAGCGAGAGAGAATGGCCTGCAGGAAGGCGACATCATCACGAAGGTGGACGGCCAAGACGTTCCTTCCGCGAAGGAGCTTTCCGACTACTTAACGGGGAAAAAATCCGGAGACGAGGTCAAAGTATCGGGCACGAGAGGCACAGAGAAATTCGAAACGACCGTACCGCTGATTACGATGGCGCCGGACAACCGCACCGGCATCGGCTTCAGGAACGAGACGGTTCTTAAGGTCACTGCCCCCGACCCCGTCAAATTCGACTTCGCGGATACCGGCGGCCCTTCCGCCGGCCTCATGATGACGCTAGAGATCATCGCCCAGCTGACCGGAGAGGATTTGACCCGAGGGTACAGAATCGCGGGCACGGGGACGATCAGCGCGGACGGAACGGTCGGCCTGATCGGAGGCATCGACTATAAGCTGATGGCGGCGGACAGGGAGAATGCCGATTATTTTCTCGTCCCCTACAACCCGCAGAACGAATCCAACTGGACGCTCGCCCAGGAGACTGTCGACAAGCTGAAGCTGAAGCCGAAGCTCGTCAAAGTCTCTACGCTGCAAGAAGCGGTGGAATTCCTGAAGAAGCTGGACCCGAAACCCGATGAACCCGACGGGAAGTTATAAGTACGTGTTCAAAAAGTCCGGTTTTCAGCACCGAGAAGGTTGGATGAAGACCGGGAATGAGGAACGGAGCGTAGTCGAACCTACGTGAGTACCGGAAGAACTGGCTGAATTCAAGATTCGATGTCGAATCCGCTTCCCGTGATGCTTCGTGATCAAAAGCGGACTTTTTGAACAACCTCCAAAAGAAAAGGGGTAACGTATGAGAAGCTGGCAAAAATGGTTCCTGATCGCAGCCTTGGCCCTGTTCGCGTTCGCGGGTGTCCCGCAGACTCCTTATGCAGCGGCGGCGGACGGCAGCGCCTCCTTCGCGCCTGCAAGCCTGACCGAGCTGAAGGACGGCACGAGGCTGTACGAGCGAATATGGCCGTTCGTGGCGGACAATCTGGAACTGAGCGACGAAGAGGCTGAAGCCGTTACGGCCGAGAGCGTCTACGAAGTAGACTTGGGCAATTATCCTAAAGGCTATACCAGGCAATTTATTTCTTTCATTTACAATTACGAATGGATCGAGCTCGTACTGGTGGCCACGAACGAGGATGCCTCGAAAATCGTGCTGCTGGACCGCGCGGCAAGCAGCGAGAGCGGCGACATGTTCCTGAACACCGCCAAGCTGGATTTCTCCACGGAAGGCAACCGGATTTACGTCTGGACCCAAGTGCCGTTCCGGGCCTTCGAATCCGTAGTGGAACTTGAATGGGGCGGCGACCGGTTCTATGTCGTCACCCACGAATACGACGATCCGACCGCAAACTACTACATGGAGAAGGCCGACCTGCTGAAAGCGAAGGACCTGGACGGACTGATCGAACTCGCTTCGCTCGACTATCCCATGTACCCGGGAGCGTACGAAGAAAGCTATACGCTGGCCGCTCCGACGCTGAAGCTGGCCCATCAGAAAGCTCTGCAAGCGCATAAGGCCAAAGATAACAAAAAGGCGGTAGCCTATCTCGAATACGGCCTTGAGCAATACAGCGAAGCGTTCGGCACATGGGATTACGCGGAAGGCAAGCTGGCCAAAGAGGATATCGTCGGTATTGCGGACGCCTTCGACGCCGATTTCCGGCTAACCTTGGGCGCTTACGTCGGCATTCTGAACGATTATGGCTAATTCCTGTCCTTGACCGGGCAAAACAAGAAAGCGAAGCCGGTGCTGGCCAACGTCGTTAAGCTCGTCCCTTCCCGCACCGTCGCCTATCTCAATCTGGCCGACGTCGAATGGGCGCTCGGACAGCGATCGGCCGCCAAGTCCCACTACAAGATTTACTGGAAGCAGCTCGGCTCGAAGGCCTCCTCGATCGCCCTCAAGCGGGTTCAGGAGCGCATCAACAGCAAATAAGTCGGACAATTGTATTATCGATACAGAATAGGGGTATGTATCTCCTGGAGAGCGAAGCGCCTGCCTCATACGGTCATGAAATTACCCTATGCCGCAAAATTACCCCAGCATCGTCCCCATGCGATGCGCCGATTCGACGATGGCGGGAGCGAACTCGTGCATCCGGTCCGGCGTCAGCCGGTTCGAAGGCCCCGAGACGGACAGCGCCGCCACAAGCTTCCCGGACCGGTTGAAGATCGGAGCGGCCACCGCCGCGGCGCCCGGCTCGCGCTCCTCGAAGCTGGTCGCGTAACCGGCGGCGAGAATATCGTCCAGTTGCTTCGCGAACGCCTCTCGCTCGAGCTGAGCGGGCCAAGCAGGGTCCGTCAGCACCGCGCTTCTCACGCCGGGATCGGCGAAGGCGAGCAGCACTTTGCTCGATGCTCCCACGGACAGCGGAAGCCGCGCGCCTACCGTCGCGACTCTGCGAATGGCCTGCATGCTCTGCACCGCCTGTATTCTGACCCGCTCCGTCCTATCCCGGACGTAGAGGCTGATCGTCTCGTTAAGCTGATCCCTCAGTCTCTCCATCTCGGGAAGCAGCATGACGGAAGGATCGTCCGACCGCGACAAGTGCGCCGACAGTTCGAGAATGCTGAGCCCCAGACGGTACTTCTCCGTCGAAGGATCGCGCGTAACGAAGCCTCTATCCTCCAGAGTCGCGAGCAGCCGATGGATCGTGCTCTTGTGCAGGCCGACCTTGCCCGCGATTTCGGTAAGTCCCCACTCATGGCCCGAGGCGAAACAAAGCAGCACGTCAAGCGCTCTCTCCACGGCACGAACCGTCTTTTTCTCCTCTTCCATGCCAGTGTCCCTCCTAATCCGTTTCACTCTATGAAACCCTGTTACATCCACTATAACTCAAACTTGCATTTCCGTAAATATTGGAAGCGCTTTATTACAATTTGATTACGTCTCATTTACAACTCTCCGTTACGCATTGACGCTGAATGCCGCTTTTTCTACGATTAAAATTAGAAGAATCTCAGAACGTGCAAAGCGAGGCGATCCCCATGACCTCATTGTCGACGCCACTTCCTTACGCGGGATCGGATACGGTTATCTCCACTCCCGTCTCCTCCTATCCTCACTCGGCCTCATTCAAGCTGAGCCGCATCGCGCTTAATCTATTCGTTGCACTCTCCTGCCTGATGGCGGGATTGTTCGTCGCTTTCCATGCTTATGCTGCGTATCTCTTCTCCTATCCTCCGATCGCATCGATCGGCTCGAACCCGATGCTCGCCAAGAGCCTCGCCTATTCCGACGTCGTCTTCGCGAGCGCGGACGGCGCTTCCCAGGTCGAGGGCTGGTGGATTCCCGCCGGCGACAGCCGCAAAACGGTCGTGCTGAGCCACGGGTACGGAACGAACCGCGAAGAGCCGTGGGTTCCGATGTACGATCTCGCGGGCTTCCTCAACGGCTTGCAGTATAACGTCCTGATGTTCGACTACGGCTACGCCAACCCGCTTAATCCGTCGCCCGCGACCGGAGGGATCTCCGAATCCCAGCAGTTGAGGGGCGCGCTGCAGTACGCCCGTTCGCAAGGCAGCGACGAGCTGATCGTCTGGGGCTTCTCGATGGGAGCCGGCACGGCGCTTCAGGCGGCCCTGCAATCCGAGCCGGTCGACGCGATGATCCTGGACAGCACCTTCCTGCCAGACGAGAACACCGTCTACGCGAACATTAATCATTATATCCGTCTCCCGCAATATCCGACGATTTCTCTGCTTCGCTTGTTCCTGCCCCTGATGGGGGGAGTCGCGCTGGACGACGTGCCCGCCGCCGAAGCGCAAGCGACGGATTATGCTTTTCCGATCTTCCTGATCCACGGCACGGAAGACGACAAAGCCCCGTACTCCATCGCGGAGAACGTCGCCCGGGCGCAGACGAACGACCTGTCCCGGCTATGGATCGTTCCCGGAGCGATACACGAAATGATCTACCGCACGCATACGGAAGAATACGTCGCCCGAACCGCCGCATTTCTGGAAAGCGTTCGCAAACTGGCATGATTCGGATGCCTCCCGCATACGTTTGTACGAAGCTTGCTTCGGATACAAGCGAATAGGGGAGGCTGACGAATCATGCCCATCATCCGATCCGAATACGGTTTAATCGATCCGCTCCGGCTTACGGAGGAGATCGCGATCTGGAAAGCCCGCGAGCGGGAGAACGCTTCGTCCATCCGCTCCGCCCTGCCCGGGCTGGAGCCCGTCTACGTAAGCTGGCTCGTTGAATGGGAGAACGTCTTCGATCAAACCCGGGAATACGCGCAGCGGCTGAACAGGCAGCTCGCCGAACCGGCTGAAGACGCCGAAGACGATCGCAACGCGCTTAGCCCCGAACTGCTCGAGGAAGCGTTGAAGCAATCCAAGGAATTCGGCCGCCAATTGCTGCTGCTGCGCCAACATAGCGAGGCCGTCGGGAACGCGCAGCCTTCGCATTCCGTGTTCGCCTATTTGGAGCGGCAGCTCGACTTTGGCGAAGAAGGGCTGAACCAGCTGCGATTGTCCGGCGCGCTGAATGCGGACGAAGTCCGCCTGGCTGTCGTCTCCCCAGCCGCTTCCGCTTCGCCTGCATCGCCGCCTGCCGCTGCTGAACAATCCGTTCCGATCGGCGGACATACCCTCCCTCCGCTCCCGTACGCCTACAACGCCCTGGAGCCCTACATCGACGAGAAGACGATGCGCATTCACCATGACAAGCACCATCTCAGCTACGTCGAAGGCCTCAACACGGCGGAGAAAAAGCTGGAGGAGGCGCGCCGAACCGGCAACTTCGATCTGGTGAAGCATTGGGAGAGAGAGCTTGCTTTCAACGGTGCGGGACATTACCTGCATACGCTGTTTTGGAACGTCATGTCCCCCCGGGGCGGAGGCAAGCCGACCGGAGCGCTCCTCGACGAGATCAACCGCAGCTTCGGCAGCTACGACGCGTTTAAGAAGCAGTTCTCGGAAGCGGCCGGCAAAGTCGAAGGAGGAGGCTGGGCTATTCTCGTATGGAGCCCGCGCAGCCGCAGGCTCGAAATTCTGACCGCAGAGAAGCACCAGAATCTGTCCCAATGGGACGTCATTCCGTTGCTTCCGCTCGACGTCTGGGAACACGCTTACTATCTCAAGCATCAGAACGACCGCGCCGCTTACGTCAAGGACTGGTGGAACGTCGTCAACTGGCCTTACGTCGCGGAACGGTTCGCCACGGCTCGCACGGTTAAGTGGGTTCCTTATTGAACCGTTCACTTCCGCGCGCGAACTGAGGGCTGTCCCCTAAGCTAGGCAACTCGAGTCACCGAGATGCCTGATAGGTTGCGGAACAGCCCTTCGTCGATTAAATCAGCTTGCTTACAATCCAGTTGCCCGCGTACATGCCGATTCCCGCGATGACGTTAATCCACCCGAGCGTCCTTGCGAAATTTTTTTCGCGCTTCAGCTTCGTTTTCTGATACATGACGACCTCCCAACGGAGGAGCAACACCCCAGTGATTAAACAAAGCGGGACAATGTATCCAAGCGATCCGATATAACCGCTGCCTCTCATCTTCCGACTCACTCCTTTCCGATTACTTCGCCTTCATCCCGATCCTGCGTATTTTCGAATCCACCTCTACTTCGATGCGAAGCTCCTTGAACGCTCTCTGCCACTTGCTCTTAGATCCGATGCGGGCGTTCCAATAACCCGGCTTTTTCGCCCGCACGTATTCGCCGAACCCGAAAATATCGGCCCCTTTCTCCTGCATTTCGAGGATCAGGGCTTTCGTCTCCTTCTGCAGGGACTTCTTGTTCTGTTCCTCAATCTGGATCAGCGAGGCGGAATCTTTGATCGTAATCTGATCGTTGATTTTCTCTTCCAGATTAACCTCCGTGAAGATCGACACGTTCACGATCGGCTCACCGTCTTGCATCCGGACCTTGATGGTGGATCTGCGCGACGTCGCATAGACCATGACGCTGTCCGACGCCCCGCCGATTTTGACCACGCCCCTATATCCGGCGGGATTCATTCCCATAATCGACATGTAGGCGGCCACCTGAAAAGGCTTGGTCATCCCTTCAAGCTTGTCGTCTTTAAAGTAAGCCACCCCCGACACCTCGATATTTTGATGCTTTTTCAGCTCCACGTAAGGAAGGTAGCCTTCCTGGCCCTGCTTGGCGGAATTGCTCCAATACATGCCGACGTAGTTCTCGGGAAATTTGCCGAGCTTTACCGCGTTGTCCATCGTCGACATCAGGTACAGCGCCGGAACCCGTTCCAGTTCGGGCGCTGCGTTCATCAGCTTCTCCGCTTTTCCTTTGCAGATCATCATCCAGGCCATTCTTCGAACCTCGGGATTCCGGTGAAAATAGTCGTTGATATTCTGCATCCCTCGACGCGCGATGTCCTCGGATACGACGATAACGCGCAGGTGGCCGAAAAAGAGCTTGCCGGAAATTTGCTGCTGCAAATTCATGATCGCATCGTCGACCGTATGTCCTTCCGCACCGACGACCCATACCGTCTGTTCCGAGCCTTTGCCTCCTCCCCCGCTTTCTCCAGGCCCGAGCGGAATTTTTCCGGGCAGCGCGATCTGCACAGAAACGCGAATCATGTGGACATCGGGAACCGGGAACCCTTCGGCCGTATGCGATATTTCTCCCTCTCGCTTGGCCGCTCCGGGCGGCGCGGTGTCCACGGATATGCCAAGCACGACGGCTCTCTCCTCGATCTCCAGACGGTCCCAGCAGCCCGTCAGCAGCAGGATGAAGGACGCCGCGAACGCCGACAACAGCGCCTTTTTAACCCGCAGACCGCTTTTCACTCGGCTCTCCTCTCTTTTTTCGAAGAATGGCGACGACAAGCAGCAGCCCCGGGTAAGCGATCGTCACGAACAACCCGATGCGGCCCACGTTCTGGATAGTCTCATACATATGTAAAATGTTATAGGGCACCATCGCCATGGAAAACACGGCCGGCAGCAGAAAAAAGGAGAACAGCTTGTGGTCCTGCAGACGAAACAGCTTGCTTAGCTCCTTGACCGCCAGATAATAGCTGGAAAACAGCGTCGTAAACACCGCGGTCACCCACACCGCCAGAAAAGCGGCATCAAGCCTCTCCAGCACGTTGGCAGGCAGCGACGTCGCCTTGGCCAGTTCCAGCGTCGGCCAGAGCAAATTTTTCGTCTCCTCCGAGCCGAATACGCCGACGGTCGCTGCGACGATCGTCACGTACATGCCGCCCGCAATGACGAGTCCGAATACGCTGGCCGTCATCGCCTTGCGCGGCTCGCGCATCGCCGGGATGATCGAGGTGATGATGAACGAGCCTTGGAACAACGAAGCAATCGTCAACACGTTGGTCAGCATGCCCTTATGAGTGTTGCCCCAAAGCGGCTGCAAATTGATCAAGTCAGCGTTCTTCAGCGATAATGCGACGATCAGCAAAGCGGGGCCAAGCAACAGCGGGAAATAAAACAGGTGGATGTATGCGAATGTCGTAATGTCGTTACGGGTGGAGATGGCGGCCAGAAGAAGCATGACGATGACCGTGACTTCCAACGGCGTCTTGGTCAATACCGACGTAATGACCACCTCTCCGAATTCCCGGGCCGTCAGCGACGTCAGAATCGCGAAGAAGCCGATCACGCCGATACTGCCGATCCATGACAGCCACTTGCCGATGACGACCTCGCCGTACTGAACGATCGACTGGTCGGGAAAGCGCATGCCGAGCCGGGTAATCAGAAACAGTCCCACGAAAGCGACCGCTGCGCCCAGCAAAGTGACGAGCGGAGCGCCCGACCCCGCTCCCCTCACGGCGAACAACGGAATCGGCAGCACTCCGACCCCGATAATCGTGCTGGTCATAATCGCAGCGACCTGCACCGTCGTAATGTGCTTCGCTTGCTTCATGCCCCTCCCCCCTTTCCTGTCTTCTCCATGTTCGCGGGCTCCATCACGTTGTTGGGAGGCTCCTTCAGCTCTTCGACCGTCCGTTCGCTAATGCGGGTCTTGTCGCTCGGATACAGGAAATCCGGGCGCGTGCTCATCCACCAGAACGGACCGCGCAGGAACAGATCCTTCATTCCCTTCGCGCTGCCGGGAACGAGCGGGCTCAAGTACGGAACGCCGAACGACTTGAGCGACAGCAGATGGTTGGCGATCAGAATGAGGCCGATCATGACTCCGTACAGGCCGAAGATTCCGGCCAGCACAATAAGCGGAAAGCGCAGCAGGCGCAGGGCCAGCGCGGCGTTGTACGCCGGGGTGGCAAAAGAGCCGATCGTCGTGAGAGCGATGATGACGACGGTAATCGGGCTGGCGAATCCGGCCGCGACCGCGGCCTGGCCGACGACAAGCACGCCGACGATGGATAACGCCCCGCCGACCTGCTGCGGCAGGCGAATCGTCGCTTCCCTCAGCACCTCCATCGAGATTTCGATCACCAGCACCTCCACGATGGCCGGAAAAGGAACGCCCGCGCGCCCCCCCGCCACGGCCACCGCAAACTCCGTCGGAATCAGCTCGGGATTAAACGAGATGATCGCCACATATAGCGACGGAAAGACGAGGGAGAACACGAGCGCGATCAGTCTGGCCCAGCGGATGGCGCTCATCATCAGGAACCGTTCGGTGTAGTCCTCCACCGTCTGATAGAATTGGCTGAAGACGGTCGGCACGACCAGCGCCAGCGGCGACCCGTCCACGATCAACGCCACCCGTCCTTCCAGCAGATTCGCGACGACCTTGTCCGGCCTTTCGGTGTACTGAACCTGAGGGAACGGGGACATCTGGTTATCTTCGATGTATTGCTCCAAATACCCGGAATCCAGAATGGCGTCGACGTCGATCAGTTCCAGCCGCCTCGTAATTTCCTCCACGAGCTCCGGATTTGTAATGCCTTGCATATAGCAGATCGCCACCTTCGACTGCGACCTCCGGCCGATCTCCATCGTCTTCACGCGCAGGTCCGGGGTTTGCAGACGGTAACGGATCAAGGAGATGTTCGTGGACAGCAGTTCGATGAAGCCTTCGCGCGGTCCGCGAATGACCTGCTCCGTGGCGGGTTGATCGATGGAACGCTTGTCGATGGTCCGGGTTCCGAACAACAGCGCTTTTTCCACGCCTTCGATGACGACGGCGGTCTGCCCGCGGAGAACATCGGAGACGACCTTTGCGACGAGCGTCTCCGACCGCACATCGCTATGATACAGAGTCGTTTCCAGAATGAAGTCCCACAGCTCGTCCCCTTTCTCGGGAAGCCGTTCCGCATGCGGAGGCCCATACATGAGCGGCTTTAAAATCTCCGAATTCAAGCTCGTCATGTCAATCATATTGGGATAAAAAAACATCGCCGCGGGATACCGTCCGAATACTTGAAACCTGCGAATCGTAAAATCATCGTTTTCCCCGAGAACCTCGCGAATTTGATCGACGACCCGCTCCAGGTCGCCATTGACGGCGGCTTCGTTCAGCCGTTCGGCGGGACGCCAAGTCCGTTCTTCCACGCCGCCCGAAGATGGCCTTCTTTTTCTTTTTCCGAACAGAAACATGATGCCTCTCACCGCCATTCTACAAGTAAGACTTGTTGAATATGTAGGTGTTATTCTTTGGCATTCCTCCCCTTTTTAAACCCCGCGTCCAGGCACGCCCCCGACAGGAATGAAAAAAAGCCCTCGAACCGTATTCGGTCCGAGAGCTTTCCGTTGCTTACAAGCTCCAATCAAGCTTCACTTCGCCGCCCGTGCGGGAAGATTCATAGATCGCGTCGATGATCAGGTTGCTGCGGAGGCCCGTCTCCGCCGACGTCCACGGCTGCGCGCCAGTACGAATGCAATCGAGGAAATGCCGGCTTAGACGTACGCGGGCTCCTTCGTCGTCCGTCGGGGCGGCGAGCGGCAGATCGACCGTCTGATCGAATCGCTCGGTCAAGAACTTGCCTTCCCCTCCGCGCAGCGCGATGCCTCCGTCGGACCCCATCAGATGAAGGAACGGAGCGCTGTCGGTGTCCATATGGACCGCCCAGCTGACCTCCAGCGTAAGCGAAGTTCCGTCGTCCATTTTAATAATCGCCGTAGCCAGATCCTCTACGTCGTAGATTCCGTTCCAGTCCGGTTTGCCCCAGGTTCCGATGCCTTTCTTCCTTGGGCCGAACTCCGCGTAAGTAGAGCCGTATACCGATACCGGCTTCGGCTCGCCCATCAGGAAGAACGCCAGATCCAGCATGTGCACGCCGATATCGATCAGAGGACCGCCTCCGGACTGATTGTGCTGGGTGAACCACGTGCCCCAGCCCGGGATGCCTTTGCGGCGATACCAGCCGGTCTTGGCCGTATAGATGTTGCCCAGTTCTCCCCGCTCCACCTGCTCCTTCACCTTCAGAGCGAGCGGTTCCCAACGCATCTGATGCGCGACCATCACGGTCTTGCCCGTGCGCTTCTGCGCCCGGACGATATCTTTGGCGGCGGCGGAGTCCAGTCCCATCGGCTTCTCGACGAGCACATGCTTGCCGCTCTCCAGCGCCAGAATCGTCAGAGGAGCGTGAGCCTGGTTGGGAACGGCGACGATGACCGCGTCTACGTCATCCCTGCGAATCAGCTCCTCGGGAGAAGGGGAGACGACCGGGATTCCGTACTGCTTGGCCCTTTGCTCCGCAAGCGGAAGATAGGCGTCCGTAATGGCGACGAACTCGCATTCCTCGCCGAGCTTGCCGAATTCCTGAAGATGAACGTTGCCGATATTGCCTGCGCCGATCAGGCCGATGCGGATTTTGGACGAGCTTGCCATATCGATAATTCCTCCAATTAAGTTGCGATTTAAGCGCTTACCCCCATCTTAATCGAAAACCCGCCCGCACAGACAGAGCCATTTTGGCTTTCTTCTTATGGTCTTTTGTCCGAAGCCGTTTCGTACGAACTCTCAAGCGTTCCGGCGAATGCGCGAGCATCCGGCGGAACGGCTAATCTTCCCTGTCATATATCGAAAAATAGAGCGGAGTCACTTCGCTCGCCATGGGAACGAAAGCGTGAACGACCGCGGAATCGAATTGGGTTCCAACGTTCCTCAGCAGCTCCTCCGTCGCCTCCTCCAGCGTCTTGCGGCGACGATACGGACGGGGAGACATCATCGTGTCGAAGGCGTCGACGACCGAGCAGATTCTCGCGAACAGCGGAATTTGTTCCCCGGCAAGTCCGTAGGGATAGCCTTTGCCGTCCCACCTCTCGTGGTGGTGCAGTACCAGATGAATCAGCTCGGCGTCCCGCTCTCCCTTATCTCTCAAAATGTCCGCTCCGTACTCCGGATGGCGTTTGATCAGAGACCATTGTTCCTCCGTGAGCGGCTTGACGGAATCCAGAATCGCGTTCGGAACGAGCAGCTTGCCCAGATCATGAATGAAGCAGCCTCTGACCAGCTTCTGCGCGCTTGCCGGATCCAGCCGCATCGCCGAAGCCGCCTTCTCGCTCAGCAGGGCGACTCGAACGCAGTGGTGGTACGTGTCCTCGTGCTTGTAGCGCAACAACTTCATCATCTCCGAAATATCAGAGGGATGATCGAAATGATGGGGAAATTCTCCTACTGCTCTCATGGCTCCAATCACCTTTATGCACCTGCCCCGATTCAATGTTCGCCATGTCTAGCCGATATATTGGACGTTACCCACTATGCCGATGTCGGACAATTTCTGTTATACGACATTCTAGAGGAGGATCAGTTCATGAATACCACGACGTTGACGGCGCAGGCTGCAAGTTCTATGAAAGGTTCCGGCGCTTACGCCAATGGAACGAATATCGGCGACGATCAGATCGTTGAAATGTTTCTTGCCGTATGCGGTTACTCTCCTCATACGCTTCGCAATTACAGCAGGGCTATCAAAACGTTCAGAACCTTCGTCTCGCATATGTCGCTTCGGGAAGTCACCTGGAGAGAAATAGAAGCCTACAAGTTGGGCCTGATTTGCGGAGCCGCCAGTTTTCGCAATAAACCTCTGGCCCCCGCAAGCGTCGCCGCGCTGATCGCTCCGCTTAAGTCATTGTACAAATGGGGAAGCGATGCCAACGTCGGTCTCCTCCCGTATAATCCGACGAGCTCTATCCGTCTTCCGCAAGTGCGCGTCACAAGCCGCAAGCATTATTTGACCAAGGGAGAGGTTGGCAGTTTGTTGAATCAGCTGCAATGCCAAAGCTTTCGCAATTACTTGATCGGACTGTCGCTCGTTACGTTGGGACTTCGGGTCTCGGAGCTAGTCGCCGTGCAGTGGGGGGACTTCCATTCCGATCCGCTTGAGAAATCCGTATGGCTGCACGTAAAGAACGGAAAGGGAGGCAAGAGCAGAGACGTCAAGGTTCCGGCAAGCCTCTGGTCTATTTTTCAGAACTATCGCGGCATGATCGGAAAGCGCAACTCCGCGCAGGATCCGACGGCGCCCGTGTTCCCAATCACTTCAAGGCAGATCGAACGTATCATCCGCGACGCGGGCAAACAAAGCATCCGCTCGAAAAAACCGACGCCGCATTGGCTAAGGCATACGAACGCGACGCTGGCGCTGCTTAAAGGAGCGACCTTGCAGCAGGTTCAAGAAACGCTTGGCCATACTCACATCAATACAACGCAGCGCTACTTGCATACCGTCGAACTGATTAACAAAGCGGCCCCCGATTTTGTTGAAGAAACTTTGTCTGAATTTTTGACATATTAACTCAGTTTGGATTAATAAGGAAGAAAAGGGAAAATGAAGCGTTGTAGATTTGAGCGAATTAGCCTAATATTTGAAGTGTCGCCAGATAAATTATGGGAATTACAGGTCCTTAAGGCCTGGTTCGAATGTCGTATAACAGAAATTGTCCGACATCGATTTCAGCATACCCAATCCTAAGCCCACCCTCAAATCTATATTTGCCATATACGCTAAGGTCTAACAATAAACATCCATTATGCCTCCTATTTTCTCCCTTCATCTCCAATTGTCGCTTTTTCCCTCGTCGTTTGATCTTGCGTTTCTTCCGGTCGTCGCGCCTGATCTTTTTTTTCGTTGTCTGTAGCCCGGGCGTGCCGCGCGCTCCCGACATTTTCGCGAATCGATGCCAGGAGCTTGGATTGGCGGCAGAACAAAAACGCCTGCGATCGCTCGCAGGCGTTGGTGCGTCGTATTCTTATCTGTTGAGCAATTCCAGAAATTCCGAACGAAGCGCCGGGCTTTTGCGGAATTCCCCGCGAACCGCGGACGTAACCGTCTTGCTGCCGGGTTTCTTCACGCCGCGCGCGCACATGCACAGATGCTCGCCTTCGACGACGACCATGACGCCGTGCGGCTTAAGCACCTCTTCCAGGATGTCCGCGATCTGCGAAGTAATTCTCTCCTGGACTTGCAGCCTTCTGGAGATGGCTTCGACAAGCCTTGCGAGCTTGCTCAGACCCGCGATCTTGCCGCTGGGAATATAGCCGATATGCGCCTTGCCGAAGAAGGGCGCCATGTGGTGCTCGCACTGGCTGTAATAGACGATATCCTTGACGATCACCAGTTCCTCGTGCTGCTCGTCGAAAGTAACGCCGAGTACGTCTCTGGGATCGACCGCGTAGCCTGCGAAAATTTCCTCGTACATCCGCGTGACGCGTGCCGGAGTTTCCAGCAAGCCTTCGCGCTCGACGTTTTCGCCGATCAGCTTCAATATTTCCCGCACATGGAATTCGATCTGCTCGCGGTTCTGGCCGACTTGCGCGTTAGAGTAATCTTTGGCTCCCGCCATGACAACGCCTCCCCTACTATCTGCGGAACTTCGGATTGTTGCGGTTCTGGTTTCCGCCCTGGGTCGCCTTGCCGCCGGAGTTTTGGTTTTTCATCATTTGCTGCGCTTTGGCGATCTGTTGACTGTTCATGTTATACCCCATCTGCTTGGCCATTTTCTGCAGCATTTCGGGATTGCTTTGCATCTTGGTCATCTGCGAGCGCAGGTAGAACACCCCGATGATGAAACCGACGATCAAACCGACGATTAACGTCACGATCGGAATAATATAGGACCACATTTGCCGATACACCCTCCGAATTTCATAAAATAAAACCCCGCGAACGCCGCAATGCGTTGAGCAGGGCTGTTGTACTATGATAGCATGGCCGAACAGCGTGCGCAAACCATAGCTTGCAAGCCCGTTGCAAGCCCATCCGCATTCCCCGCGGTCAAGACAGCACGGAATCGATGAACACGGTCGGGTGCTGCGCCAGATCGATCTCGCTGTAGCCGACCGCATCGTCGCCGTCCTTGTCGATAATGCGGACGACGGGCCTTCCCGGCAGCCCCCGGTGCTGTCCGACGACAACGCCCGTCTGACGAGTGGACAGCCTGACCGATATGCCGTTAGGGTAGATCGACACGATGCGCATGAAGTGGACGAGCACCTCGTGATCCAGCAGCGTTCCCGAATAGGCGTTCAACCGTTCGCACGCTTCGTGTGGCATCAGCGGAGCTTCGTCGCCGGACGGATAGATCATATTGTCGTATAGATTGGCAGCCGCCGTAATTTTCGCGTACGTATGAATGTCATCCCCGGTAAGCCCGCGAGGAGCGCCGCTTCCGTCGATCGCCTCGTGATGCTGGAAGGCGACGTGCGCGATAAGCAGACTGTGCTCCCTCTTGTTCTTCAGCAAGTCGAATCCGCGCCAAGCGTGGTGCATACGCCCTTCCTGAACTTCCGGAGCGCCCAGCTTGCCGATATCGTGCAGCAGCGCTCCGACCGCCAGCTCCTTGAGCTGAATCATGTTGAGCCCCATGTTCAGGCCGACCAGCGAAGCCATCATGCAGACGTTCATCGCGTGAAGGAACATGGCGTTGTCGGCGGTGCGTATGTCCGACAGCTGGATCATGAGGTTCTGATTTTTCATTACGTCCTCCAGCAGATCGTCGACCGTCTGTCCGATCGCCTTCGAACTGAAATTTTTGCCCGAGCGAAGCTGTTCGAACGTTTCCGACATCTGGTGGATGACGGCCCGCTTCGTCTCTTCCGACAACAGTTCATCGTGCGAAATATCGCGAAACATCGGATCGTCGATATAGACCGTCGTGACGCCCAGTCGTTTAAGGGTGCTAATCATATATACGGTAAGCTGTACGCCGGTCG
>NZ_JBEPYQ010000022.1:0-76280 GCF_041641335.1 Cohnella sp.
GCTCAATCTTACTGCTTCTTCTTTGAATGCTTTGTCGTACCGATTCATTATCGTTCGCTCCCTCGTTAGCTTTCATTTTATTTCATTTGAGGGTGTTTTTCGACTGCATTTTTATCGTAGCACTCCACCAGAAAATCGATCACGTCGCCGTTCTCCGCGTGCACCATGACGAGCGCGCCTTGCTCCTTGGCGAGCAACAGCGTCCGGTACAGCGTGCCGTCGTCCGCCTGGAGCACGTTCTTGTACGCCATGAACACCTTAAGCGACGTGATGCCTTCCTCCTCGATCACCTTCGGCAGCTCGATCAGGACGTCGTCCGTCACTTCCGCGACCATAAGATGGAACCCGTAGTCGATGACGGCTTTGCCTTTCGACTTCGCGTGCCACGACTCGATCGCGGAGGCGAGCGGCTTGCCCTTCGACGTCAGGCAGAAGTCGACGATCGTCGTCGTTCCGCCGAACGCGGCAGCGATCGTGCCGCTCTCGAAGTCGTCCGCCGTCACCGTTCCGCCGAACGGCATGTCAAGGTGCGTATGCGGATCGATGCCGCCGGGAAACACGTAACAGCCGGAAGCGTCGACGATCTCTGCGCCTTCCGTCTCAAGGTCGACGCCAATCATGACGACGATGCCGTCGTCGATCAAGATATCGCCGAAAAAGGTGTCCGTCGCCGTGACGATCGTGCCGTTCTTGATGATTTTGCGCATGGTCAGACAACCTCCATTTCCGAAGCGGACTCGGGCTCGTTCAAGCGGGCGAGCGCTCTCTGCCTGTCGTTCCAGCTCATCGGCGCCAGCCCGCTCGGCACCTCGACCATCTCGATCGCCCCGTCGACCGGGCAGACGATAGCGCACAGATTGCAGCCGACGCAGTCCTCTTGCCGGACGCGCAGAATCGGCTTGCCGCTCTCGTCCGTCGTCCGGTCGATGCACTGGTGCGAAGTGTCCTCACAGGCGATGTGGCACTTGTTGCAATTAATGCATGTCTCGGTATTAATCTTCGCCGCCACTTGGTAATTCAGGTCGAGATCGCCCCACGTCGAATATTTGCTCACGACTTTGCCGGTCAGCTCCGAGACCGAAGCGAGACCTTTATCGTCAAGGTAGTTGTTCATACCGTCGATCATATCCTCGACGATCCGGAAGCCGTGATGCATGGCAGCGGTGCAGATTTGGACGCCCGTCGCGCCCATCAGCATGAATTCGACCGCGTCCTGCCACGTCGAGATGCCGCCGATGCCGGAGATCGGCACGCCGACGCGCGGATCTCTGGCGCACTCGGCTAACATGTTAAGGGCGATCGGCTTCACGGCCGGACCGCAATAACCCCCGTGCGCGCCTTTGCCGCCGACATGGGGAATCGTGTTCCACGTATCGAGATCGACGCCGGCGAGGCTGTTGATCGTGTTGATAAGGCTGATCGCGTCCGCTCCGCCAAGAACCGCGTGACGGGCCACCACGGTAATGTCGGTAATGTTCGGCGTCAGCTTAACGATTACCGGCGTACGGGCGGCTTCCTTCGCCCAATACGTCTGCATCTCGACGAGATCGGGCTGCTGCCCGGATGCCGCGCCCATGCCGCGCTCCGCCATGCCGTGCGGACAGCCGAAGTTCAGCTCGAGCCCGTCGACGCCGACGTCCTCCACCCTTTTCACGATTTCATGCCACTTCTCCCGCTTCGGCTCCACCATGAGCGAGGCGACGAGCGCGTGGTTCGGGAACCGCTTCTTCGTCTCGTATATTTCCTTCAGGTTCACCTCGAGAGGACGGTCGGTAATCAGTTCGATGTTGTTGAAGCCCGCCACACGCTGACCGTTGAAATGCACAGCGGCGAAGCGCGACGACGTATTGATGATCGGGTCGCCGAGCGTCTTCCATACTGCGCCGCCCCAGCCCGCCTCGAACGCGCGCTGCACCTGGTAGCCTGTGTTCGTCGGCGGCGCGGACGCCAGCCAGAACGGATTCGGCGCTTTGATTCCCGCGAGATCGATCCGTAAATCCGCCATATGCGTTCTCCTCCCTCTCGATTAAATGGCGATCGAATTCGCATCCGCGAACGCCTTAGCGATCGCGCGAGCCGCCAGCTTGCCCTGCTCCGCAGCCGATACGACCATCGCCTCGCCTTGTCCGGCGCCGAAGATCACATCCCCGGCGGCGTAGATCTTCGGATGGGACGTGCGCCGCGTCTCCTCCTCGATCAAGACGACGCCGCGGTCATGCGCGACGCCCAGCAAATCGATCAACCCCCGGCGTCGCTCCTGACCGATCGCCAAGACGACGGCGTCCACCGGCAGGAGAAACTCGGAGCCCGGAATCGGAGCCGGCAGACGCCGGCCGTCCTTGCCTGCGTCCTCGGACAGCTCCATACGCACGCATTCCAGATGCGTGACGCGGCCTTTCTCGTCGCCAATGATTCGCTTCGGCGCGGTCAGCCAACTGAATTCGACGCCCTCCTGCTTGGCAAAATCGTATTCGAACGCGTACGCGGTCATCTCATCGCGCGTCCGCCGATACACCATCTTCACGTTGGTCGCGCCGAGCCGGACCGAACAGGTGGCGGCGTCGATCGCCGTGTTGCCCGCGCCGATGACGGCGACTCGCCCGCCTTCGATCTCCGGCAAATCGCCGGTATAGGTCTTCGTCGCCTCGACGAACTTGATCGCATCGTACACACCGGCCAGCTCCTCGCCTTCGATGCCGAGGCGTGGAACGTAGCCCATGCCAGCGGCCAGAATGACCGCGTCATAGCTGTCCAGCAGCTCTTCGACCGGAACGTCCTCGCCGACTTTGACGCCGGTCCGGATATCGACGCCGAGCTTCTTGACCTGTTCGACTTCCCAGAGCGAGACCTGCTGCGGCAGCCGGAACGAGACGATGCCGTGCGTATCTAGCCCTCCCGCCAGATCCCGGGCTTCGTAGACAACGACGGCGAAGCCGTCTCGCGCCAGCTCCCGGGCTGCGGACAGTCCTGCCGGACCTCCGCCTATGACGGCAATCTTCCTGCCGTTGGAAGGTCCCGCGCGGAACATCGGCTTATCGTTCTCCATAGCCCAGTCGGTCGCATACCGTTGCAGCAGCCCGATTTGGATCGGCTTCGAGGCGTCATTCAGCACGCAGGCGCCTTCGCACAGCTCCTCCGTCGGGCATACTCTTGCGCAGCTGGCCCCGACCGGATTCGCGTCCATGATCGCCGTCGCAGCGCCCTTCAGATTGCCAGTCGCAATCCGCTTGATGAACGAAGGAATGTTGATGCTCGTCGGGCAAGCCCGGATGCAAGGCGCATCGTAGCAATAGAGGCAGCGGTTCGCTTCCTCCGCCGCGGCTTTCCGGGTTAGCCCCGGCACCGCTTCCGCAAAGTTTCGCGAGAAGTCATTCGCCGATATGGCGATCGTCGTTTTGCGCGCTTCCATTCGTTATCCCTCCTCTGTAGGTTTGCTCTCAAGCCCGCTAAGCTTAAGCGCCGTTCGATACAATAGTTCGGTTCCCGCCGCGATGTCTTCCGGACTCGCGTATTCCTTCGGATTGTGGCTGATCCCTTCCAAGCAACGGACGAAAATCATCCCGTAATCGCAGTAATGCGACATCGCGAGCGAATCGTGGAACGGCCCGCTCATGAGCTCCGGCAGCTTCGCCATCCCGAGCTCGCCCGCCGACGCGCGGATCGCGTTCATAATCCTCTCTGCGCAATACCGGGGCTCGCTATTCGTATCTTCGCGAATCTCGTACCGCAGGTCGTGCTCTTGGCAGACCGTCTCGAGCAGCGTCCGCAAATGATTTTCCAATCTGTCGCGGCGGGCGAGATCGATATCGCGAAGGTCGACCGTGAACTGCACGTGCTCGGGGATAATGTTCCTCGAATCCGGGAACACCCGCAGCGAGCCGACCGTGCCGACCGTCGGAGCGCCCTTCGTCCCGGACGCGAGCGCCTGCAGGCCGATAACGATCTTCGAAGCGCCGACGAGCGCGTCGCGACGCATCCCCATCGGCACCGATCCGGCATGACCGGCGAAGCCGTACAGATCGACGGTCCACCAGAGCGGACCGGAGATGCCGGTCACGATACCGACCGGCTCGCCTAGCGATTCGAGAACTGGCCCCTGCTCGATATGCAGCTCGAGGAAAGCGGAGACGCGTCCCGGCGGCAGCTCGTCTTCCGCGAACCGGGCGGGATCGCCTCCGAATGCGAGCAGCGCTTCCCGGCGGGTGACTCCGTCCTTGTCGGCACGTTCGAGCTCGCCTTCCTCCAGCTTGCCGAGCAGCCCCCGCACGCCGAATAAGCCTTTGTTGAACCGACACCCTTCTTCGTCGCAAAAGGACACGATCTCGATCGACGCTTCCGGAACACGCCCGTTCTCGGCGATCGTCTGAACCGCCTCGAGAGCGCCGACAACGCCGACGATGCCGTCGAACCTTCCGGCGTAAGGCTGCGTGTCGATATGCGATCCGAGCATAAGTGCCGGCGCCTCCGGATCGCGCCCCTCGAGCCGGCCGATCAGATTGCCGAACGCGTCGACGCGCGCCGTAAGTCCGGCTTCCTCCATCCACCTCTTCACCAAGTCGACCGCTTCGCGATCTTCCGGCGACAGCGCAAGGCGGCGCACGCCCGTCTCTCCGAGCTTGCCGATTCGTGCAAGACGTTCGATCCGATCCATGACCCGATCTGCGCTGATCGTCGTTCGGCTCATATCGCCCCCTCCTTTCGGCTTCTTTTATGTTATATTTTATAACATATAAGTTGAATTTTCTGATTTTTTTCAAGTTTTTTGATGGATTAGCCATGAAAACATGGAATGAAGCTAGATTAAATGTTATATTTTCTAACATAATAAACAATCAGAAGCTCGTTTTCATTGGACAGGATGTCAAATTCGGTTGGACGATTTTTTACACGACAGGCAGCATACGAAAAAGAGGTGGCGGCAATGGATGCCGAATGGATGCTTACGGTACAGGAAGCGTTGACGAGGCCGCTGTTTCAGGGCGCTCAGGTGATTGCAGGCAGCGAAGGGCTCGATCGGCCGATCCGGTGGGTGCATATTCTCGAAACGCCGCACTTCGAGACGCTCATCCACGGCCAGGAGATGATCTTGACGACAGGCATCAGCCTGAATCTGGACGCCGCGTCTTCGGTCGTCTTCATGGACAATCTGATTCGCCAGAACGCCGCCTGTCTTTGCATCGAGATCGGACCCTTCTTCGGAGAGGCGACCGTATCAGTAGAGCTCGTCGCACTCGCGGATTCGCACCGTTTTCCGCTCATTCTGTTCCCCCGCACTGTGCGATTCGTCGACATTACGCAGGATTTGCACTCGCTCATCATTAATCGCCATCACCGATCGCTCGAGGAATTGGAGAGCCTGTCGCGTGAATTTTACCGGCTGACGCTGACTTCACAGGGGACTCACAACGTCCTGAAGCTGCTGCATAAGAGCACGCAAGCACAGACTGTCCTCCGCCCTCTTCGCGGCAAAGCGCTGTTCGCCCCCGCCTTGCCGCCCGCCGAACAGGAGACGCTCCAGCTTCGGCTGAACGCGATCCTCGAAGAATGGGAAACGAGCGGAGTCGGTACGGCTTCGCCGAATGCCGCGCCAGTCATCCAATCGCAGGGAGACGAGTATGTCGTCTTGAAGCCTGTCGGCGCATTAGGGCAAACGTGGGCCTACCTTATCATGGTATGTCCGCGCGAGCCGCGGGAGTACGTTTCGCTTCTGCTCGATTCCGCCTCGCTTGCCATCGCCCAGGAGCTGCTGCGGACCCGGTTCTTGGAAGAGCGAAAGCTCTTTTCCGAAAACCTGTGGGTCGACGAGCTGATGAACGGAAGGCTGGACGACGAGCAGCGGATCCGCGCTTCTCTCGGGCCAGACTTCAAGGCGCTTAACGAGCTCGGCTTCCGAATTTGCCTGATCGAGATCGAGAACCTGCATGACAGCGGGCTTGGACACGAGACCGGCTCCGATAACGAATGGGAATCGATCCGGTTTCACCTGTCGCTCGTCCTGCGCTCCGCGTTCGAGAAGCACGGCTTTCGCCCGCTCATCACGATGAAGAATAATCGCCTCGCCGTCGTCGCGCTCGACCTGAAATCAAAATCGCTAGCCAAAAAACGACTGCAGCAAGCCTTGGAATCGCTCTTGGATTTGCGGACGGACGACCGGCTGAAAAATTTGCGCTTCGCCATCGGAATCGGCAAGCTGCACGTTCATCTGAAAAATGCGCACGCCGGCTACCAGGAGGCGGTTCAGGCGCTGTCCCTGAACGGCTGCTTCCATAAGCCGATTCTCTTCTTCGAAGAGCTCGGCGTGTTCCAACTGCTGCTGGGCTTGAACGACGGTCGGACGCTGCAAGCGTTCGTCCGCAATTACCTCGGCCCGCTCATCGACCACGACCGGGCGAAGGGCAGCGAGCTGCTGTTGACACTTAGGGTGTTCCTCGATTGCGACGGCTCCAAGCAGATCGCCTCGCAGCAGCTGTTCATCGTCCGGCAATCGCTCTACTACCGGCTCGAAAAAATCGCAGCGCTGCTCGGCGACGACTTCATGTCGCCGGAAAACCGCATCGCGGCGCAGGTGGCGCTGCGCGCGCATCAGCTGCTTCATCCCGAGGCATTCGCCGCGCCACTCACGCAGGGAGGCGGCGACGAGGCCTCGCATGCCGGGAAAACAGTAGCGGGGCCCGTGGATAACACGGCTTCGTCGGACTACTAGTCCGACCGACGCTGAGTCGAGTAGATAGAGCGCGACGGGCTCTCCACGAGGCTCGACAACGGCACCGCTGCGTCTATCCGCTCAAAACCTCGTAGACGTCCGCGCATTCGCGCCCCTGCGCCTCGGCTACCGCGCGGTACGTGATTCGGCCGCCGGCGACGTTGATGCCGCGGGCGATCGCGGCGTTGTCCTTGGCCGCCCTCCAGCAGCCTTTGTTCGCGATCTGCGCGCCATAGGCTGCGGTGGCGTTCGTGAGCGCCATCGTCGACGTGCGCGCGACCGCGCCCGGCATGTTGGCGACGGCGTAATGGATGACGCCGTGCTTCTCGTACGTCGGCCGCTCGTGCGTCGTCACTCGGTCGACTGTCTCGATCGAGCCGCCTTGGTCGATCGCCACGTCGACGATAACCGAGCCCGGGCGCATCGCCTTCACCATCGATTCGCTCACGATACGAGGCGCCCGCGCGCCGGGAATAAGCACCGCCCCGACGAGCAAATCCGCTTGCTCCACCGCGCGGCCGATCGAGGTCAAGCTCGACAAGACCGTCTTCAAGCGACCGCGGTATTGGTCATCCAGTTGGCGAAGGCGATCGGGGTTTACGTCGAGCAGCGTCACGTCCGCGCCCATCCCGACGGCGATCCGCGCAGCGTTCGACCCAACGACGCCGCCGCCGATAATGGCGACCTTGGCCGGCTCGATGCCAGGCACGCCGCCGAGCAGCACGCCGCGGCCGCCCTCCGCGTTCTCCAGAAATCGCGCCCCCAATTGGACGGACATCCTCCCCGCAATCTCGCTCATCGGCGTGAGCAAAGGCAAGTTGCCGTTGTCGAGTTGGATCGTTTCGTAAGCGATCGCGGTAACGCCGCGCTCGACGAGCGCCTGCGTCAGCTCCGGCAGCGGCGCCAGATGCAAGTACGTGTAGAGAATAAGGCCGCTGCGGAAATAAACGAACTCTTCCGGCAACGGCTCCTTGACCTTGACGACCATGTCCGCCGACCACGCATCCGCGGCCGCGCTCACAATCGTCGCGCCCGCTTCGCTGTAGGCGCGGTCGGAGAAGCCGCTTCCAGCTCCCGCCCCCGCCTCGACGAACACCTCGTGACCGAAGCTGACGAACATGCGCGCCGAATCGGGTGTCATTGCGACCCGGTGCTCGCGGTTTTTAATCTCCTTCGGAACGCCGATTCTCATGACGGCACTCCTCCCTCCGCGCAGACGGCGTTCACGACGGCTTTGAACGTCCTCACGATAAACGCGAGATCCTCGTCTGTCGAAGACAATGGCGGGCAAATCGTGAGAACGTTGTTGAAGCCCGCGACGGTGTCCCCGTTTTTGCCGATAATGAGTCCTTGCGCTTTGCATTCCCCGATGATGCGGTTCACCGTCGCGAGCGGCGCCGGCTCCTTCGTCGCCCGATCGGCCACCAGCTCGATGCCCATCAGGAAGCCGAAGCTGCGGATGTCGCCGACAAGCGGGCATTCCATCAAATCCGCCATCTCCGCCGACAGACGTTCCCCGAGCGAGCGCGCCCGATCTACGAGCTGTTCCCGTTCGAGAATTTCGAGATTTTTGAACGCCAGAGCGCAGGCGGCGGGATTGCCCCCGAACGTGTTCACGTGGCGAAAATGGCTGTACGGCTGCTGGTCTTGGAACTTCTCGTAGATGTCCTTGCGCACAGCGGTCGCGGAAAGCGGAAGATATCCGCTCGTGAGCCCCTTCGCCATCGTGACAATGTCGGGTTTCACGCCGAAATTCTGATGCCCGAACTTACGGCCCGACCGGCCGAAGCCGCAGATGACTTCATCGATAATGAGCAGAACGCCGTGCTTGCGGCAAATCTCCTGCACCCGTTCGAAGTAGACGGGGTGCGGCACGAGGACGCCTCCGCCCGTAATGACAGGCTCCATGATAACGGCTGCGACCGTCTCGACGCCCTCCCAGACGATCGCGTCTTCGATCGCCTGCGCGCATTCGAGGTTAAATTCCTCTTCTGTCTGTCCCGGCGGCCTACGGTACCCGTCCGGCGGACGAACGTGGAGGAAGCCTGCCGCAAGCGGCTCGTATTTGTACTTCCGCTGCGCCTGGCCCGTCGCCGCAAGCGCCCCCATCGACCCGCCGTGGTACGCGCGGTAACGGGAGACGAACTTGTACCGGTCGTGCTCGCCGATCTGCCGCTGATATTGCCGGGCGATCTTAAACGCCGCTTCGTTCGCTTCCGAGCCGCTGTTCGAGAAGAAGATAACGTACTCCCCCTCGAGCCATTCGTTCAGCTTCTCCGCGAGCTTGATCGCCGGCAGATGACTTTGGGTGAGCGGATAATAAGCGAGCGTCTTCATCTGTTCGTAAGCGGCTGCGGCCAGTTCCTCCCGGCCGTAGCCCGCGTTCACGCACCAAAGACCGGACATCGCGTCGAGGTATCGGTTTCCCCTCGAATCCGCAATCCACGAGCCATTCGCGCTCGTTACAACCATCGGCTCCTTGCCCGCCCCATAGGAAGCCATGTTATGCCAGAGGTAACGGCTATCCTTGTCGAGCAGTCCGCTCGTTACTTTCTCCAAGTCCAGCATCGGCTTCTCGCCTCCTTGATCAGGAATAACGGGCGGTAACCATCTTCTTGCGGGTGTAGAACTCGACGCCGTCGCGGCCGTTCGCGTGCAAATCCCCGTAGAACGATTTCTTGTAGCCCGAGAAAGGAAAAAACGCCATCGGCGCGGGAACGCCGAGATTGATGCCGAGCATCCCCGCGTCGATCTCCTCGCGGAATTGCCGGATCGCTTTCGCGCTGTCGGTGTACAGGCACGCGCCGTTCGCGAATTCGGACGCGTTGGCGATTGCGATCGCCTCGGTCAAGTCCGCGGCCCGCGCGATCGACAGCACTGGCGCGAAAATTTCGTCCCGCCAAATCGCCATCCCCGGCGACACGCGGTCGAATAGGGTCGGGCCGAGGAAGTTGTCGGCAGCGATTGGGCTGCACAGCACCGGATCGCGCCGGCCGTCGCGGACGAGCTCGGCATTCTCGGCGATTCCGCTCTTGATGTAGCCGATCGCGCGGTCTTTGCTCTCCGGCCGGATGAGCGGTCCCAGGAAAACGCCGGGCTCGGCGCCGTTGCCGATCGCGATCGCGTCGGCCGCCTTCGCGAGACGGTCGACCAATTCGTCCGCAATGTCGCCGACGGCTACGACGACCGCGCAAGCCATACAGCGTTCGCCGGCGGAGCCGAACGCAGCCGAGACGATGTTCTTGACCGCATTGTCGAGGTCAGCGTCGGGCATGACGATCGAATGGTTTTTCGCGCCCGCGAGCGCCTGTACCCGCTTGCCAGCCGCGGTTCCCGTCTTGTACACGTATTCGGCGACGGGCTGCGAGCCGACGAACGACACCGCCTTCACGTCTTCGTGGGCGAGAATGCCGTTCACGACGTCGCGAGCGCCATGCACGATATTGAACACGCCGGGCGGCAATCCCGCTTCCGCGAACAATTCCGCGAGCCGACTCGCCAGCATCGGCGTCCGCTCCGACGGCTTAAGAACGAACGTATTCCCGCAGGCGATGGCGAGCGGAAACATCCAGCAAGGCACCATCATCGGAAAATTAAACGGCGCGATGCCGCCGACAACGCCAAGCGGGTAACGGTACATGCCCGACTCGATATCGGTCGCGATGTCAGGCAACTGTGACCCCATCATCAGAGTCGGCGCCCCCGCGGCGAACTCGACGCATTCGATGCCGCGCTGTACTTCGCCTAGCGCTTCTTCCGTGTTTTTGCCGTTTTCCCGCGTAATGATCGAAGCCAGCTCATCCCGATGCTCCGTCAGCAGCTGCTGGTATCGGAACAGGATGCGGGCGCGCCGAGGAACGGGAACCCTCCGCCACTCGCGGAACGCCTCGCGCGCCGCTATAACCGCAACATCCACGTCCTCCCGCACCGACAGCGGAACGCGAGCCATAATCTCGCCGGTGGCGGGATTCGGCACGTCCTCGTATAGAGTTACCCCCGACTCCACCCACCGCCCGCCGATGAAGTTGCGAAGCTTCGCAACGTTTGCGGTATCCGCAATTTCAGTGGAACTTAAGCTTTCTATATCCGGCATCATTTCCTCACCCCTTTTTTCGTAATCGTCATCTCCTCAACCTCCCGGTGTACTATGCGCGGCCCCCCACTTAACGTTGAGGCACTTTTTTGGCCTTGGCCTCGCAGCTCGGGCAGCGCCGAGGCACTTTTGGGACTTGGCCCCGCAGCTTGGGCAGCGCCGAGGCACTTTTTTGGCCTTGGCCTCGCAGCTCGGGCAGCGCCGAGGCACTTTTTTGGCCTTGGCCTCGCAGCTCGGGCAGCGCCGAGGCACTTTTTTGGCCTTGGCCTCGCAGCTTGGGCAGCGCCGAGGCACTTTTTTGGCCTTAGCCTCGCAGTCTCGGTCCCGTCGAGGCTCAACCCATTCGCCAGGACCGGGGGGCGACAAATTTTAACCTGACAACATTGCGGTCAAGCCCCCCCTACAACCTCGTCAGCTCCCCGTACGTCTCCGGCCGCCGGTCGCGGTAAAATTGCCAGCTCTCTCGCGCCTCGCGGATAAGCGATTTGCTCATCGTCCCGATGACGACCTCGTCCTCATCCCGGCTTCCGATCGCAACAAAGCTTCCGCGGGGATCGACCAAGTACGATTGTCCGTAAAATTCACCCATGTTCCACGGCGCCTCCACTCCGACGCGATTGATCGCCCCGACATAGTACCCGTTCGCGACGGCGTGCGCGGGCTGCTCCAGCTTCCACAGGTACTCCGAAGTGCCCGACACAGTGGCGGACGGGTTGAACACGATTTCCGCCCCGTTTAACCCCAGCATTCTCGCCCCCTCCGGAAAATGTCGGTCATAACAAATGTATACGCCTACTTTGGCGTACGCAGTATCGAACACCGGGTACCCGAGGTTGCCGGGCTTAAAGTAATATTTCTCCCAAAAGCCGCATCCGCCGCTGCCTGCCTGCACATGCGGAATATGATGCTTCCGGTATTTGCCCAGGTAGGCGCCGTCCGCGTCGATGACCGCCGCCGTATTATAATAGGTAGCGATGCCCTCGCGCTCGTAAATCGGCAGCACGATGACGATGCCCAGCTCCTTCGCCGCCTCCCGGAACACCTGCGTTGTCGGCCCGTTCGGAACCTCCTCCGCGGCGTCGTACCACTTCGGCGTCTGCTCCGCGCAAAAATAAGGTCCATAGAAAATTTCCTGCAGCGACACGATTTGCGCGCCCCGCCCCGCCGCTTCGCGGACGAGCCCCAGATGCTTGTCGATCGCCGCCGCCTTATGCTTCGCCACCGGCTCGCCGCCGTCGACGTCGTGGCGCGCCTGAATCAAACCGATCGTGACGTTGTCCATTATTCTCAGCACCTCTCCTTGCGGGAACGGACGACTCCCGAATATGCGGAAGCCATCCGTCGCGCCTTCTAACCTCTTATTTCATAGCCATCTCGACGATCTCGTGCGTGTAAGCCGCCGTCAGGTCAGCCTCCTCCTTAATAACGCCGAACTTGAAGGCGATATCGGCCGTCTGCTTGAAAGAAGCGTCGTCAATATGGCCGATCTTCGCGGCGTCGAACCCTTCCGGCAGCACGAGCTTCGCGACCTCCTCCATCATTTTCAACTGATGGTCTCTCGTCGTGCTTCCGCCTTCCGCTTTCTTCATGACGATGTCGACGGCGGCTTCCTTGTTCTCGACGGCGTCCTTCCACCCTTTGATCGACGCCTTGACGAACTTGGCGGCCGTTTCCTTGTTCTTCGCGAGCCAATCCTTGTTCGCGAACAAGTTGTCCTCGAGCATTGCCACTCCTTCCTCGTTCATGTCGATGACATTGACTTCTGCGGCCGGAACGCCCGATTCTAGCACGACCTGGTACTCGTTGTACGTCATTGCCGACGCCGCGTCGAGCTCGCCGCCGAGGAACTGGTCCATCGTAAAGCCCTGCTTCGCGAAGTTCAGATCCTTGTTCGAATCGAGCTTATACTTATCGAACAGCGCAAGAATTTCGAACTCGTTGCCGCCCATCCAGTTGCCGACCTTCTTGCCTTTCAAGTCGGCCGGACCGTTAATGCCCGCCGATTTTTTCGAGACGAGCACGAGACCGCTCTTCTGGAACATTTGCGAAATTTCGACGAGCGGCAACCCCTGCTCCTGATGCGCGAGCAAGCTCGCTACCCAATCCACCCCGATGTCGGCTGCGCCGCTGGCGACCTGCTGCTCCGGCACGATGTCCGGACCGCCGGGCAAGATTTCGACGTCCAGTCCTTCCTCCTTGTAGTACCCCTTGTCGAGCGCAACGTGATAGCCGGCGAACTGAGCTTGCGGCACCCATTTCAATTGAAGCTTGACCTGGATCGGCTCGGCGGACGCAGACGGACTCGGACTGCCGGACATCGCCGGCGAGGACGGCGATGCGGACGACTCGTCGTTGTTATTGCCGCAAGCGGCAAGGACGGCGACGAACAGCATGGCAATGGCAAGCGTTAAATGACGGACGATACGGCTTTTTCCCTTCATAGCTTCGCTCTCTCCCTTTTCTGTGTAGAATAGCAACGCCCAGTACGGTTCCAAAGCATGCAGGTATATGCGATCGGCTTCGCGGCTCCACGAGGTTGCCGCTTCGGCCGGCTGTCACAAGGTCAATCGCGGGCTGACGGATGCCAGCGGATGAACAGCTTTTCGAGCCGCTCCACGACAAGGTAGAAGAGGACGCCGGCAGACGCGGCGACGACGATGCACGCCCAGCCGAGCGGCATTTTCGCCACTTTGATCGAGTTGGAGAGCAGATAGCCGAGACCGCGCGAGGAGAAGAAAAACTCGCCGACGATCGCGCCGATCATACCGGCCGTCGCATTGATCTTCAGCGCCGCGAATATCAAGGGCAGGCTGTTCGCGACGCGAAGGTAACGAAACACCTGGCGTTCACTCGCGGCATACGAGCGCATCAGGTCGAGCGCGAGCGGATCGACCATCCGCATGCCCTTGGAGGCGTTGATCGCCATCGCCGCCATCGTCGTCGCTGCGACGATGGCCATCCGCGAGCCCATGGCGTCGCCGAACCACAGGTTCATGATCGGCGCGAGAGCTACGATCGGCACCGCGTTAAGGGCGGCGGCCGCTAGCAGTCCGCCGGAGCCCCATCTCGGCCAAGCCGTTGCGACGAGCGCGACGACGAACCCCGCCGCGGAGCCGATCAGCATGCCGCCGACCGCCTCGGTCAACGTGTATCGCGCGTATTCGAGCAGCAACGCCGCGTTGTCGCGAATGGCCTGTACGATAGCCGAAGGCAGCGGCAGCTGGTACGTACGGAGATCGAATAACCGGTGAAAAACTTGCCGCTGCCACAATAGCAGGAACAACGCGCCCGCCAGCAGCGGCAAGCCGATCCGCGCCGCCTTCGCGAATGCGAACGATAACGTCGGCGGAACTTCTCCGAACGGTCCGCCCGGGAGCGAGTTCGGACTGGCTTCGGGAGCGCCGTCCTGTTGCGGCATTCGATCGACCGTCCTAGTCGGAATAACAGCCTTATGCGTTTCCGCCTCCATCAGCGACCGCCTCCTTTGTTGCGGAATTCGGGCTGCCACGGAGCCGCGATCCGTTCGGCCGCGCTCATGACCGCGTACAAGATGATGCCGAGCGCCGCCCCTACGACGACTGTTGACCAGAACATGTACGCATGCGACGGTCCGTAATACAAATTGCGAAGCATGATGACGCCGATGCCATGCTGTGCGCCCATCAGCTCGACGAGAATCGCGCCCGTCACCGCCAGCGGCGCTGCAACCTTCAAGCCAGCGAACAATGCGGGAAGCGAAGCCGGAAGCCGAAGCTTCCAATAAACGTGCCACGTCTTCGCCGCGTAGGAACGCATCAGCTCGAGCGAGGACGGAGTGACGCTTCGCAGTCCTCTCAGCATGTTGATCGCCACCGGAAAAAAGGTAATATACCCTGCGATCAGGATGCGCGACGCCTGTTCGTCGCGCACGATGCCGTACAGAATCGGGGCAAGCCCCAAGATCGGCACCATTTGCGAGGCGACGGCGTACGGAAACGCCATATTTTCCACCCACTTGGACAAGCTCATCAATACCGCTAACAACGCCCCCGCGGCTGCCCCGATCGCGAAGCCGAGCACGGCGTTGCCGAGCGTCGCTTTGCCTTCCCGGAGCAAGACGCCGCCATATTCGCCGAACGTTTCCGCTATCTTATGGACGTATGGCAGCTTCGACTGCGCGAGCGGCACGTTCGCTACCTCCAGCAGCCACCACGACCCCGCCTCCCAAGCCGCGAGGAGGACAAGCGCCCAAGCGAGCGCCGGAACGAACCGGCCCCGCGCCCCTAAGCTTCGCTCCTTCATCCGCTACACCCCTTCGAAGCGGTTCCGAATGTCTGCGACCAATCGGAAGAACGCAGGATCGTTCCGCATCTCCTTCGTCCGGGGACGCGGCAGCGGAATGTCTGCGACCGCAGACAACCGGCCGGGATGCGGAGACAGAACGAATACCCGGTCGGACAAGAATACCGCTTCGGAAATGCTGTGGGTCACGAACACGACCGTGTTGCCTGTCTTGGTCCAGATGGCAAGCAGTTCCTCATTCAGCCGCTCGCGCGTGAATTCGTCCAGCGCGGAAAAAGGTTCGTCCATGAGCAGTATTTCCGGCTCCATCGACAGCGCCCTCGCGATCGCCACCCGCTGCTGCATGCCGCCGCTCAGTTGCCACGGGTATTTGTCCCCGAACCCTTCGAGCCCGACCAAGGCGAGCAGCTCCTCCGCCCGTCGGTTCCGTTCGGCTCTCGAATAGCCCATCATTTCAAGCGGCAGCGCGATGTTCGCCTTCACCTTTCGCCAATCGTAGAGCACCGGATTTTGAAACACGATACCGTATTTCCGCGCCAGTCGCGCGTCTCTTGCCGTTCCGCCGGCGACGCGAACGTCGCCCTCCGACGGCTGCTGCAGCTCGGCCATGATCCGGAGCAGCGTCGTCTTTCCGCAGCCCGACGGGCCGAGCAAAGAGACGAATTCTCCTTTGGCGATGCTCAGCGACACCCGCTGCAGCGCAAGCACCTCGGACGTGTCCGTCCGATACCGCATCTCCACATCCTTCAGCTCGATCTCGGGTACGGCAACCTCGGAGACCTGGACATCCTCTTCGTTTATAGCCGTCATCTCCATCAGAACCAGTCCTCCTTCGCATCGCGGAAGCTTCACGTTCGCTTTTCTAACATCGTACACGTCCGCTCAAGCCGGTTCATTAGACAGAACGTCAAACGAATAAGCGCCGTTTCCGTCAATGTGTCCGGTACTGACGCACCCCACTAACGGTACAATAAGGCTAGCTTCATTTTTCAAGTCGCTCATGAACTACTTCACAGTCTTCAAGTGCGAGTTCAAAAAGTCCGGTTTTCTTTGAACAACCTCTTTAAGGAGTGCTTTGATATGGTCAGTTCCCTTACGGTTCGAGACATTCTGGAGCGCCCCTATTTTCAGGGCTCCACCGTGCATGCCAGCGATAAGGCTCTAAGCCGCACAGTCGAGTGGGTCCATATCCTGGAGGTCACTCATGTCGGGCATTTGCTCAATGGCAACGAATTGATCTTAACCACCGGACTGATCTGGAAAGACGATGAGGAGCTCGGCATCTCCTTTTTACAACAAGTCATGGTTTGCAATGCATCCGGTCTATGCATCGAACTTGGAAGAGTCGTCTCTCACCTCCCCGAAGCGATGATCCAGCTTGCCGCTCAATCCGACTTCCCCTTGATACTCATTCATCACAATATCCGGTACATCGATATTACGCGCGATATCCACAGCTGGATTATTAATCAACAGCGTAAAAAAGTAACCGAGCTGGAGGAGCTGTCCACTCGTTTCAACGAGCTGCTTTTGACAGCCAACGGCCTGTCCCCTTTGCTTGTCCTCTATCACCAGGCAACCCATAAACCCGTTGCTTATGTTCCGCTGGAAGGCAAACCTCTGTTCCTCCCCCCTATGTCCGATCGTGAACAGCGACACATCATTCAGAATGTTACTGCGACCCAAGAACCTTCTCACCGATTCGCGTCTAAATCTATCATTGTCCTTCAACATACCTTGGGAGAATTGATCAGTTGGTCGGATGAACCGCTCGATTCATATGACATTCTGGCGTTGGACCGGTGCGCCGCAGCGGTGGCCCAGGAGCTCATGCGCACGTTCTATTGGGAAGAAAGGCAAATGTACAAACAGAATCAATGGGTTCACGATTGGCTGAACGGCCTCTATGAAGAACGGGAAATCAAGCAATACGTATGGTCTTTGAAGCCGGCGTATTCATCCGGACTTCAATCGGTCATCGTCTTTGAATTAAACCGCGACCTTATCCATTCACCCGATTTCGAAAGGATGTATTTACATAAAAACATGATGGCCCGCGCCCTGTTTGAACAAGAAGGATTTTATTTAATACCGACCCTATTAAACCAACAACTGGTCTATATCCTTCTTGATCTGCAGAAGCGCAAGGAGATCCATTCCGGCCTAGCCAGAGCCGTCTCCCGTTTGAGGCAAGCGGATAACCAATACCTCCCTCTCTTCTCGCTGCTGTTCGGCGCAGGGCAGCCCGTTAACGAGCTTTCCTCGATTAAGAAAAGCCTAAATTCCGCATTGGATACCATTTCCATGCAAAAAGAAATCGGCCCGCTACCGATGCCGTTTTATAATCAGCTCCATCTTTATCGCGTGATCTTCAACTTAAGAAAAAGCGACCAGCTCCTCGATAACCTGATTGAAGATTATATAGGTCCCGTTGCCGGTCTGGATCGCGAAAGAAGAGAACCGCTCTTATGCACGCTGAAGATGTATTTGATGTTAAACGGGGCAAAAAGAGAGACGGCAAAAGCCCTTTATATTTCCAGGCAGTCGCTTTACTCCAGATTGGACAAGATCTCCGAGCTGCTCGGCGATGATTTCATGTCTCCGGAAAAGCGATTTTGCGTCGAACTGGCCGTTTACGCTCATGAGTATTTGAAGATGATGCAAAATCGCTAACCGTTCGGCCGGATTGGACACATTGTCAACCCGTACGCCCCATAACCGAATCAACTTGTAAATCCAAAAACGCCTCCTCATGTTCTATATTATAACCAAAGCCGTTAAGTTATCTGACAATGGCGAGTAGAGATCAAAGGATACGAGGAGGAAGGGAAATGATACCTAGACATGCGTTTGGAAAAGGACTACTGGGTTTAGGTGCAATGAGTCTTGTTTTCTTATTGCTGGCAGGCTGCGGAGGGGAATCCACCGGTAAGCCATCCAACAGCGTCGCGTCGCCCGAAGCAAGCTCCGCTTCTTCGGCAGAGAGCGCAGCAACGACAGCTTCTTCAGGTGAACCGGTCCCCATCAAAATCCAGTTAAGCTGGGTGCCTCAAGCGGAGTTTGCCGGCTTCTACGTCGCCAAAGAAAAAGGATATTACCTAGAGGAAGGGCTGGGAGTGGAAATTCTAGCCGGCGGTCCGGATATTGTGCCGGAGCAGCAAGTGGCCAATGGAACCGCCCAATTCGGCGTCAACTTGGTTGGAAGCTTGTTGTCCCACATCGAACAAGGGGTGCCGCTGGTTCAGATCGGGCAAATTTTCCAGGACACCAGCATGGTCCTCGTATCCAAAAAAGCATCGGGGATCGACAGCCCGGAGAAGTTCGCAGGCAAGAAAGTCGGGAATTGGATGGGCGGAAACGAATACGAGGTCCTGGCGTTATTGTCCAAATACGGGCTCGATCCCATGAAGGATTTGAATTTTACGAAACAAGGCTTCACGATGGATCAGTTTATGAACGGCGATTTGGACGTGGCTACCGCCATGATTTATAACGAGTACCACGTGCTGCTGGAAAATGGCTATAAGCCGGAGGACCTGAACGTCTTCAATCTCGACGAATTGGGCGTCGGCATGCTTCACGACAACCTGTTCGTCAACAAGGAATGGCTCGCGAATAACGAGGAGACCGCCGTCAAGTTCGTGCGCGCTACGTTGAAAGGATGGAAAGATGCTATTGCGAATCAGGATGGCGCCGTGGACATCGTCATGAAGACCGTGGAAGAAGGAAGCTCCTCTCGCGAGCATCAGTTGACGATGATGCAGGAAGTGGCCAGACTGATTCAGCCTGAAGAGTTGCCCGCAGAGCAGATCGGCTTCACCAATCAAGAGCGGTTCCAACTGACGGCTGATATCGCTTTGAAATTCGGTGTGATCAAAAATCCGGCCGACGTTTCCACAGCGTACACGAACGTTATAGTTGAAAAAGCGTCGAAGGGGACGTAATGGATGGAGCTCATGGTTAGGAATGCGCGTTTGTTAAACCGCAATGGGTTGTACCGGGTCGCGGTGCGCGACGGAAAAATCGCGTCCATTCAAGAGGAAACACCCGACTCAATCGCGGAAGGCGACGAAGCCTTTGCGACCGGGCGTTGCGAAGAGCAGATTCATGCGGAGGGACTGCTGCTGCTTCCTCCCTATGTGGAATCCCACATCCATTTGGATGCGGTATTAACGGCAGGAGAACCGCGTTGGAACGAAAGCGGAACCTTATTCGAGGGCATCCAAATTTGGTCGGAGCGCAAACCGTACTTGACGGAAGAGGATGTCCGGCAGCGGGCCTTGCGGGCTCTTCAAGGGTTGGCCGGTCAAGGCGTGCTTCATGTCAGGACCCACGTGGACATTTGCGACCCGCAATTGACGGCCCTCAAGTCCTTGCTGGCGTTAAAGAATGAAGTGCGCTCCTGGGTGAATGTGCAGATCGTCGCTTTTCCTCAAATGGGCATTTGCTCTTATCCTAAAGGCGCCGAACTGTTGGAGGAGTCCTTAAAGCTGGGGGCGGATGCGGTTGGAGCGATTCCTCATTATGAATTTACGCGGGAGGACGGAATCCAATCGCTGCACATCCTCTTCGAGTTGGCCCAGAAGTATGACAGATTAATCGATGTGCATTGCGACGAAATCGACGATGAGCATTCCCGTTTCGTGGAAATGCTTGCCGCCTTGGCTTATCGAACCGGGTTAAAGGGCCGGGTCACGGCCAGCCATACGACCGCCATGCATTCCTACAGCAATGCCTATGTCTCCAAGTTGATGAATCTGCTTCAGCTCTCTGAAATCAACTTTGTGGCCAACCCGCTCGTCAACACCCATTTGCAGGGGAGATTCGACCCCTATCCGAAGCGACGGGGAATGACGCGGATCAAGGAACTGTTAGAAGCAGGGCTGAACGTCAGTCTTGGGACGGACTGTATTATGGATCCGTGGTATCCTTTGGGCAGCGGCAACATGCTTCATGCAGCCAACATGGCTCTTCATGTCGGGCATATGACGGGAAACCGGGAAATTCCGCTCGGCGTTCAAATGGTCACGGAAGGCGGGGCCAGATCCTTGGACATCATGGAAGGGTACGGGATCGAGGAAGGGAGACCGGCCAATTTCATCATCGTTGACGGCCAAGACCCGTGGGAGTTGATGCGTCGGATGCCCGTAACGCGGTATGTCGTGTACCGCGGGAAATTAATCGCCTCTACGAATCCGGCTGAAACTTCGCTCTATGTTGGAAGATCGGGCGATCCCCAATCTCATCCCATCGGGTATCTGTGACTTGTCATAGCCAATCTGCGACAACCTGTCGCTGATTGGCTGCTGACTCCGGGAGGATCGATTAATCCGGTCAGGGCGTTGGATAGGATATGCCGCGTACGTACTATACTCCGCTCCGCATGAACATTGCGCCGATGACAAGAGATGACGCAATCCCCCACACTGCGTTAAGCTTGAAATATTGCACGGAGATGAAGAAAGCGGCCGCGAGCGCGAACGGCAAGAACGGGAAAGCTCCCTCTCCGCGGTTAAATGCGTACTTCGCGAAATCGTACGCCAGCATCGCCAGCATAACGAAGATGACCGGTTGCACGCCTCTTATCATGCCTTTAATGTAAGTGTTCGTCTGAAGCTTCGACATGACCCCAACGAGAAGCACCATGAGCAGTGCCGTAGGCAGAACGACCGCCGTCAACGCTGCGAATGCGCCCCCCCAACCCGCTATCTTATAGCCGATATAAGCCGCGAGCTTGGTCGCGATCGGTCCTGGCAGCGTATTCCCGAACGCCAGCGCTTGTCCAAACTCCTCCGTATTCATCCAGCCATAGCGGTTCACCACTTCATTCTGATAGAACGGAATAATGGCAGGACCCCCTCCGTATCCGAACATCGTAGATCTGCCGAATGCGATGAACAAATCAAACATATCCTTCAACATAAGATGTCTCCCCTCTTCCTCTGCGAGTCTATCTGCCTATTGCGAGCCCGTCTCCTCTTGGGTCGGCCGCTCCGCTGATCACTCCGTCGTCGATCTGTATCCCTTGAGCTTGACCCATAACTCCATCCCAGGGGCCGACCAATTCCACTTCGTGGCCCCATTCCTCGAGACGCCCGGTTTCTTTCCCCAAATCGCGATTCTCTATTTTCAGCGTGTCGCTTTCTTCACCCCACGTTCGGCCATAAACCCAGCGCGGCAGTCCAATCGCCTCTTGAATCGTATATCCATAATCCAATACTCCGGTAATAAGCGATAACTGGGTTTGAGGCTGGCCTTCTCCTCCTTGTGTGCCCATCAGCAAGCAAGGCTTGCCGTCCATGAGCGCCATTCCAGGCATGAGCGTATGAAACGTTCTCTTCCCGGGAGCGAGCACGTTAGGATGCGCGTCGTCCAAGGAGAAGTAAGAGCCCCTATTCTGCAAAATAATTCCAGTTTTACCCGCGACGTAAGCGGAGCCGAAGTCGTAATAGAGGCTCTGAATGAAGGAAACCGCGTTTCCTTCCTCGTCAATGACCGCTGCATAGGCCGTATCCTGTCCGCTCGGTACGGATTCGAACGAACTCGCCATCTTGGCAGGAGAATCGATCTCGGCAGCCAATTTGTTCGCTAGCTCCTTGCTCAGAAGATGCGCTATCGGGATCTGGACGAATTCCGGATCGCTTAGGTAAGCGTCCCGGTAGCGAAATGCACGCTTGATCACTTCCGTGACCAAATGATAGAAATCGGCCGACTTCCGATCCACGCCTTGCAGATTCATCGTTTCTAACATATTTAACATCATCAAAAGGGAAAACCCTTGAGAATTCGGAGGCATCTGATAGATCGTCTTGCCACGGTAGTCGACCGATAACGGCTCCACCCAATCGCTATGGTGTGATGCGAAATCCTCTTCGTCAAGAATTCCCCCGTCTTTGCGGACCGCATCGACGATCTCGCGCATGAGCGCCCCTCGGTAAAAAGCCTCGCGGCCTTCGTTGACCAGAATTCGGAGGGATTGAGCCAATCCGGGTTGAACGAGCTTTGCCCCTTCGGGCTTTATCGCGTTCGTCAGCGAATCCATATACAACTCTCGCAAGACGGGATCCGCCCTAAGCAGCGCTTCATCCCGTTTCATCCATGCGTGAAGGTCTCGCGAAATCGGAAAACCGATCGCCGCGTATTCCAGAGCTGGCCGGAGCAGCTCCTCCCAAGTCAGCTTGCCGTACTTGGACCATACTTCCCACCAGGAGTCGACCATTCCGGGAACGGTCAGGGCGCTCCGAACTCCGCGATCAGGAAGCCGTCCTCCACATTCCCGGAGTGACTTTTCGGGTTGTGCGGCTAGCGCCGCCCGGCCGGTACCGTTTAGTCCGACAACCTTGCCTTCTTTAGCCGAGTAAATCAAGAAAAAGCTATCGCCGCCGATTCCCGTCATGTGGGGATAGACGACAGCAAGCGCGGCGCTGATGGCGACGGCCGCGTCAATGGCATTCCCGCCTCGCTCCAGCAAGGCGCTTCCGACCTGGCTGGCCAAATAATGCGGAGACGTAACCATAGAGCGGTACGCTTTTGGCATCACGTTATTCATCCTGTCCCGCTCCTCTCCGATAGACTTCAACCGCCGAGCGAACCGAATTTCCCGCCGCGATTGCCGCTCCATACATAGACAATACGGCCTCAAGCGCCGCTAACGTTAACAGCACATTGGATTTACGGCAGCTGTATCCCATCGTACCGATTCGCCAAATCAGTCCCTTGAGCGGACCGAAGGAGCTCGCGATCTCGATGCCGAAATCCTCTAGCAATTGGCTGCGCACCGCTTCTCCATCCACTCCGGCGGGAATGGAGACGCAGGTTACGACAGGCATTTTGCAAGAATCGTCTCCGTAGAGCGCAAGCCCCATCGCTTCGAGCCCAGCGACCAACGCGCGCTCGTGAAGCCGGTGACGGGCGAATCGATCCTCCAGCCCTTCTTCCAATACAAGCCTTAGCCCTTCGCGCAGCCCGTAAAGCATAGCCGTCGCTTCGGTGTGATGGTTCAACCTATGGGGACTCCAATAATCCTGGAGTTGGGCAAGGTCCAAGTAATTGCTTCGGATGAACGATCCCGGTTCTTCTTCCATCGCACCTTCAGGTCTGATTCCTCTCTCGATTCTTTTCCGTTTCAAGAGACGGGTCTCTATTCGATCGTTGTAAGTGATGGGTGACATGCCGGACGGAATGGACAAGCACTTCTGGGTGCCGCCGATAACAGCGTCGAGCTTCCAGCCATCGGTCTCGACGGGTACTCCTCCTATTGTTGCAACCGCGTCGACGACGAGAAGAATATCCCTTTCCCGGCAAGCGTGACCGATTTCGGCTAACGGCTGAAGCCTGCCCGTCGACGTCTCCCCATGAACAATAGCAACGATGCCAGGCTTCTCCCGATCAATGGCCGCGATAATATCCTCGGGCAAGAACACAGTGCCCCAATCCGTTCCGATCGTAACGACTTCAGCGCCGCAACGTTCGGCGATCTCTGCAAGCAAATATCCGAATCGTCCGAAGATGGGAACGAGCACCCGCTCTCCCGGCTCGATAATACCTGTAAGAACTGCCTCGATTCCCGCCCGAGACGTTCCGTCAACCGGATAAGCCCAGTGATTGTCAGTTCGGAACAAGTCTCGCAGCATCTCCATCGTTTCGTTCATCAGAGCCGTGAATTCAGGATCGAATTGTCCAAGAACGGGATACGAGAGCGCTCTTGAGACGCGCGGATCGACCTCGACAGGTCCGGGCGTCATGATAATTCGGGGTGAAGGAGATAAATCCGCGTATTTCTTCATGTCGCTTCCTCCAAGTAGGCTAATGTATATAATAATTCCGTCAGCACTTCCGTCCCGCACGCCATTTGCTCCGGAGAGGTATACTCTTCTGGCGAGTGGCTGATGCCGTCCCGGCTTGGGACGAAGATCATCGCCGTCGGACAGACGTTTGCGAACAACCCGGCGTCGTGCCCGGCGCCGCTGCTGATCGGCAGCTTCGATAAGCCAATGTGATCGCACACGTTCGAGATCGCTTTGCTCAATTCATCGTTCATGGGCGATGGAAGTTCGGATAACCAGCAATCGGCTGTAACCAAGACACCCATCTCCTTGGCGATAAGGGAGAATGCTCTGATCGTCAGCTCACAGAATCCGTCAAGCGCCCTCTCATCGGAATGCCGTATATCAAGCGTGAACCGTACTATCCCCGGAATGACGTTAGCGACGTTAGGCGTCACTTCCAGCTTGCCGACCGTCGCGACAAGACCGTCTCCCGTTTCCCTTGCCGTCCGACGCATCCATACTATCATCTCCGCACACGCGGCCAATGCGTCTTCGCGAATGTCCATTGGCGTTGTTCCCGCATGGCCGGAGCGGCCATGAACCTCCACGAGATAACGCCGCTGGCCGAAGATAGCGCCCACGATGCCGATATCGTATCCGCCGCGATGCAGAACCTCTCCTTGCTCGATGTGAAGCTCTACGAACGCCCCGATGTCGCGGCGCTTGCTCTGCCGGAACGATTCCGGATCGAACCCCGCTTCGAACATCGCCTCGCGAAGGGTGATTCCCTCCGAATCTCTCGCGTCCAGTGCGCCTTCAAAGTCTTTGCTTCCGGTTACGTTGCCCGATCCCCAATAAGCGAGCGGAAATCGGCTCCCTTCCTCCTCGCAGAAGGATACGACTTCCAGCGACCGGCGGGGGATCCCGTATTTCGTCTTCAGCCGGGACAGAGCGGCAATGCCCGCAGCGACGCCAAGCGCGCCATCATAATGTCCTCCGCTTCGTACCGTATCAATATGCGAACCGGTTAAGATGGACGGCGCCGCTTCATCCGCTCCCGCCAGCTTGCCGTATACGTTGCCGATTTCGTCGAAAGTCACTTCCAAACCCGCGTCGTGCATAGCGCTGGCGACGAATCGTTGGGCTTTCTTCCATGCCGAATCATATAGAAGCCGGGTAACTCCGCCATCCGGGTCTTTGCCAAAGCGGGACAACTCTTCCAATAGCTTCGTAACGTCCGCTCCAACGTCGCTTGCTTCCATTCCGATTCCCCCTTACCCTGTTCGGGTAGTCGATGGCCCCGGCCAAAGCCGAAGGCCTCTCGTCCGTTGCTCCGCTTCCAATCCGCTTTTCGCGGACTTCCTGTCGTATACGATTCCCCCCCTGAGCAGTGTGGTTTCGACCCGGCAGCCGAATTCAAAGTTTTCATAAGCGCTATAAGGGTGACGATATTTCAAATGTTCTGCCGTTAAGACATAGGAAGCTTCAAGATCGACAATAGCTAAATCCGCGTCCAAGCCGATCTCGATAGCCCCTTTGCGATCTCGTAAGCCGAATCGCTCTGCCGGCGCGGCCGACATCGCCCGAGATAATGCCGGCAGCGGGATTCCTCGTTTCTTCCAGCCCTCGCTTACCATGAGCTCAAGGGTGCTTTGCGCACCCGATATTCCGCCCCACACCTCAAAATAATTATCGCTGTCCGACCGCTTCATGGAGGGCGGACAAGGCGAGTGGTCGGAGGCTACGAAGTCGATGTCTCCGTTAGCCAGCCTCCGCCAGAGCGCTTCTCGCTCCCTCTCCGTCCGGATCGGCGGCGAACACTTCGCGTTCGCTCCGATGCGAATGACGTCTTCATCGATAAAAGCCAGGTAATGCGGACAAGTCTCGACCGTGACGTCCTGCCCCGATCTCTTGGCTTCGCTGATGAGATCCACCGCTTCCGGCGTGCTGACGTGGACGATGTGCAGCTTGCATCCGGTGCGAGCCGCCATATCCAAAGCGAGCTTGACTGCTTCGAGCTCGGCCTGCGGAGGACGGGAATCGAGATAATCCCTCATCGTTACTTCGCCTGCCGAAAGCTTGGCTTCCGCAAGCTTCGATACGATCGGCTCGCTCTCCGCGTGAAGCGCCAATACGTGTCCGAGTGAAGCGATCTTGAGCATGCCTTCGAATAAGGTATGATCGTCCACGTTCCGGAAAGCACCCTCACCGGTATCGCCCGGGGAAGACATGAACGCCTTGAATCCCGCGACTCCCGCCCGGGCCAATGCCTCCAGTTCGCCGACGTTACCCGGTACTAGCCCGCCCCAGATCGCGAAATCAATGAGCGCGCCGCTCATGCGAGCCGCTTCGAGCTTCAGCTCTAGCGATGCTGCGTTTACCGTTGGCGGCATGCCGTTCAGCGGCATGTCGATACATGAGGTGCAGCCTCCGGCAGCGAGCGATGTCGTTCCGGTAACGAAGCCCTCCCACTCCCCAAGTCCCGGTTCGTTCAAGTGCACGTGAGCGTCGACGACCCCGGCGAATACGTGTTTACCCGAAGCATCGATTACTTTGCCGGCTCCCCCCGCCAAACGCGGAGCAATCATCGCGATTCTTCCATCCTTGATTCCGATGTCCACGGAACAAACCTGGTCCCGAAGCACCACGTTTCCACCGGAGACGATGACGTCCATCCGCTGTTCACTCATTTGCGTTCCTCCTTATAGGGACGAGAAATACGTCAGACCTTAGACGAACGCCCAAGGTCTGACGTGCCTTCTATGACTAGATTACTTCACCAGGCTTGGATGCTTTTCTTCACACCTTGGACTTCAAGTATGCATCTCAGGCAATCCACATGTCATTTTTCATTACAGGCACCTTCGCTTTCTACATCATAATGGGCGAGCATAACAATGTCATTAAACAAAATATACAAAGATTTATGAACTCGTTAGCTGTTATAAACAAATAACCTTCATGAATAGGAGGAATATGTTATATTTGATGTTAGAATTAATGACGCATGTGAGGTGGGGCAATATGATACTCTTGGATTTGTTGAAGGTACCGATTTTCGCAACCGCACGGATTGTTGCAGGCATTGAGGGTTTAACGCAGAAAGTTCAATCGGTCAATATCATGGATGCCCCGGACATCATCCATTTTCTCAAGCCGGGTGAACTCCTCCTAACGACGGCGTACGTTATGAAAGACGACCCCCAGGCGCTTCAAACCCTCGTCTCCAACATGAGCCGGGTAGGTTGCGCGGGAATCGCCATCAAAACCAAACGATTCTTGACCGAAGTTCCCGATCAGGCGATTCGGCTCGCCAACGAGCTTCATTTTCCGATTATCGAGCTTCCTCTGGATCACACCCTTGGGGAAGTCCTTCACCATTCCGTTAGCTGTATCCTCGAGAAGAGAACCGAGGAGCTCAAATACTCCCTAGAGAGCCACCGTAATTTCACGAATCTCGTGGTTCAAGGCCATGGCATACCAGAAATCGTATCATCGTTATCGAAGCTGCTTGGCACCCCAGTGCTGCTGCTTGACCCCTCCTTGAATTCGATAGCGGTCTCTCCCCATTTCAGGGAGTCTCCTTATTCGGAAACGATCACGCCGCTCCGGGAGCTGCTGTCTTTGAATTTACCGCACGAACCGACCGGGAACCTATACCTTCTCGAGCCCGGACAGCTACCGTTCCGCCAATTGGTCGTCCACCCGATCCAGACCGTACAACTCCAAGCCTTCCTGATCGCGTTCGCCGACGAGAAGCAAGACAATCCGCTGCCGAAGCTCGCGGTCGAGCAGGCAGTAAACGTTATTCGCTTCGAGCTATTGAAGAAACAAGCCGTCAAGGAACGCTCGCGACGCTATAAAAACGAATTTTTCACCGATTTGGTCGAAGGATTCTTCACGTCCGAGCAGGAAGTGCTGCATCGCGGTAAAAAATACGGGTTAACTGACGGTTGCCTCTCGTTTTGCATCGTCCTTAAACGGGATCCGGTTACTTCCGGCGGCATAGGGGTATCGTCGATTCAGGAAGAGAGGGGTTCTGCGGAGAGAGATAGGTTATACGAGATGGTCAAGCGCGAGATCCAGAAGACCGGCCTCTCTTTCGCTATATTCAATAAGAACGACGCGATCGTCCTCGTCACGTCCATGGCAAAGAACGAGATGGAAATACCCGCGGAGCTAGAGGAACGGCTCAAGCAGGCAATCGTCCGGATCGAGCGCAATTCCGGCATCTCCGTATCCCTTGGGGTCGGCAAGCCCGTCGCCAAATTACTCGATTGCCCGGTCAGTTTCAAAGAAGCGGTCGAAGCGTTGCAATACGGCTACCGCTCCAAGCGGAGCCGCTTCGTACAATTTTACACAGGTAAAGAATTGATCGATTTATTCCGGCTAGTGCCCGAAGGAGAGCTTCTGAGCTTCTATGAGGATACGTTCGCCGGGTTGGAGGGGCTGGAGGAGAAAGAGAGACGCGAGCTATTGAAAACGTTGTCCGCATACCTGGAAAATCACGGTCAAATCGCGGATACCGCCAAACAACTGTACATTCATCGCAACACCGTTCTCTACCGCCTCGATAAGCTTAAACATCTAACGGGACGACAATTCGGAATGCCTGAAGACAGCTTGCGGTTCCGTATCGCCTTCCTCGTAGAGCCGCTTTTGAAGGCTGTGGGAGAAGTACGTTCTCCACGTTAACTATAGTCCCAATCAGGCTTCTGCCATTTTTTTGCGGTCGTTCCCTCGACGGTTACGGTTAACCATCGAATCAACGGCATCTTTAAGGCGCAGATTCACAATCTTTCCCACTTCTGAAAACGCTGTACGCCGTTCCTCTTCACAGCTGTTGTTCAACCTCTCAGCCATAGCTGTCAAGATGCCCTCCTTGTTCGTGAGCCGCACGCAGATGATGAAAGGAAAGTTAAAGCGTTCATCGTAAGCCGAATTCAATTCATGAAACCGTTCAAACTCTTCGGCGCTTAAACGATCAAGCCCGGCTGACGCTTGCTCGGCTGCCGACGCTTCCGTCAAGCCTTCAGCCATAGCCACCTTGTCGGCCAGCCTTGGATGCACGCGCAGGAACGCCAGTTGCCTCTCAGGGCCGGCAGCCTCCACTACACTCATCAGTGCGGCGTGCATAGCCTCAAGATCGGCAAAAGGTCTGAGGTCCGCTGCAGCTTCAACGATCCACGGACTATGTTCCAGCAAAGAACCGAAACACTCGACAAAATCATGACTGCCTAAAGCATTGATTTCTTCTATCACAAACGATACCTCCGAAATAAATGGTTTCAAATTGCACTTTTCACGTCGGTAATGGACTTGGAGGGATCTTCACTCTTCATGGGTTCCAGATTTCTCAAAAACTGTACCATTCTCGGATTAGGATGACCAAACAATTCGTTTGGTTTACCATCTCCGGTGATCATGCCATCTTCCATAAATAATACTCGAGTGGAAACGTTCCTGGCAAAGTTCATCTCATGAGTAACCACCACCATGGTCATCCCCTCGCTCGCAAGCCGCACCATAATATCCAGAACCTCATGAACCAGTTCGGGGTCCAACGCCGAGGTCGGCTCGTCGAACAAAATCACCTTCGGCTCCATCGCCAACGCGCGAGCTATAGCAACCCTTTGTTGCTGCCCGCCGGATAGGTTGGATGGATATTCATTGATCTTTTCAAGCAAGCCCACTTTCTCAAGCAGTTCTTTTGCCTTTTCCTCCGCCCCCTCGCGAGACATCTTTTTTACCGTACAGGGACCCTCGATAATATTTTGCAGGACCGTTTTATTAGACCAGAGATGGAACTGTTGAAACACCATGCCCACCTGTACGCGCAGCCAAGTCAGCTTTATTTTTGATAAAAAGCTCAGCCTCCCATGGGAATTGGTTCTATAATACACAGGTTTGTCATCTACATAAATTTCGCCCTCCGAAGGAACCTCCAGCATGTTGATGCATCGCAGCAGCGTGCTTTTCCCCGCACCGCTCGGACCGATAATGGTGACTACCTGACCTTCCTCAATGTCGAGATTGATATCGCGCAGTACCGCCTTGTCTTTGAATCTTTTGTTTAAGTTGCGAATCCGGATCATCGCCTTCACCTCTACTTCTTATTCATTCTCAGCTTCTTCTCCACGAAGGCTTGAAACAGCATGAGACTGCTTGTCATAGTTAGATAGATAGCTCCGGCAACCCCAAGAGTTTCAGCCACGCTGTAGGTGCTGTTATAAGCCCGCTGAACACCCAGCATCAAGTCAGGCACGGTAATGATGGACACTTGCGCCGATTCCTTCAGAATGATTACAGAATTGTTAATGTAAGGCGGCAAGATGATGCGCACCGCTTGCGGCAGCGTAATTCGGAACATTTTCTGCCACGGATTCATACCGACCGCTTCCGCAGCCTCTTGTTGACCCTTATCAACGGCCATGAGTCCTGCACGGATGATCTCGGATTTGAAGGCGGCCGAAGTCATGGACATCGCGGTAAGCCCAGCAACAAAGGCGGTTAGCTTAATGCCGAATGGCGTTGCATAATAGACCCAGAACAACACAAGCATAATTGGAATTCCGCGAAAGATCCACACATATACAAAAAAGATGCTTCTCAGCAACCGAAAACTGGACAAACGCATCAGCGCAATAAAGAAGCCGATAATGGTGGCGCAGATAATGGCAGAAATCGAGATGCGGAATGACGTAAAGGCGCCCTGTAAATATATGGGCCAATAGTTCTCGATGATGTCCCAGTTCATAGACTATCACTCATTTCAGATTTTTCTTGAGTTTAGCGGCAGGGCTTCTTCAGGAAAGCCGACATTCGTCTCGCTCCTCGCGATCGGATATTGCCTTCTTCCTGAAGAAGTAACGTTGCTTTATTCCTTAATCCATTTGTCCAACAGCATTCCCAATCTGCCGCCCTCTTTCATTTCCAAAATGACCGAATCAATAAAAGCCTTTAATTCCGCATCGTTTTTACGGATACCTACGCCTATATCCAATTCTTTATACAATTCCCCTACCACTTTAAGCTTCTTATCACCCGTATCGTTCTGGATAAAGTCATAAGCGGCGATGCTTCCCGCTACATAAACATCTATTCTTTCCGATTTCAAATCGGATATCGCTTCGGCATGTCCAGGATACTCCTTAAGCTCCTTGTATCCGCCAATTTCCATAGCTGCGGTTTGCGAGCCTGAACCGCCAATGACACCAACAACAAAACCGTCCAGATCCGTGACATCCTTGACTCTGTCATCATTCTCCCTCACTACAGCTATTGTACCGAGAGAAGCGTATTTTTCTGAAAAATCGATAACCTGCTTTCGATCCTCATTCATAGTTGTACTGAACATCACCACATCGTATTTATCTGCGTTCAATCCCGGGATCAGCCCTGCAAGATTACCCGTAACGAATTCCGCCTCAACGCCCATCTTTTCGGCAATTGTTTTTGCAATTTCAATATCCACACCGTCAAGCTCGCCTTTCTCGTTCATGAAGGTCATAGGACGAAAGGTACCGGTAGTTCCGATGATGAATTTGCCCCGTTTTTTAATCTGTTCCAGAGTATTCTCTGCTGTACTTCCCGTTGGTTCTGACGATGTTGTTGGTTCAATCGGCTTGTTTACCGTTGCCGTTGACCCGCACGCAGTAATAATCAGCAACACAGAAATCATCATAATCAAGCTTATTTTTTTCATTTCTCGCACTCCTCTATTTGTAATTAATCGCCCTGCTTCTTATAGCTGCACCCCTATCCAATCTACCGTTCCAATACCCCAAGCAAAACGCCTTTGGCGTCCTCTAGACGCAAAATGAGTTTTTGTCGGAGGTGATTCAGAAAAGGATAGCGATTTTTATACTTTCTGAATCACTCAAAAAGCTCCTCCCTTCCGCAGAAAAACATAACACACACCGAACGCAATTTGATCATTTCCGCTGCAGTCCTAGATGTTTTATGACATGTTTATTAACATCTATGTGCTCACACTCACATGTTAACACCCCATTAATAGCCGTTACAATGTTCAGAGTGACTAAAAATCCACCACAGCATTGTTTATGTTAACTATACGCGTTTTATTTGGGTGACCAATAATTACATCGTGCGTAATATTTTCGATCAGGCCGGCAACAAAATGAATCGACTATGAGATCATGAGGTTATCTTCAACATGGAGGTTATCTCATGACTGCCAAAGATCAACGCAGGCTAGACTGGACCACGCGTATCGCAGACTTTCGAGCAAGCGGCCTGTCTGTCCTACGCTGGCTTTTTAGAGAGCTGCTTGGGCGGTAGGTGTGGTGTATATCCGATCAGTTTGACTTGCCCTGCGGCGGAAAAGCAGACCATTTTAACACAAAAGCAAGAAACTACTCTTCCTGCAACTGTCTTCGACAATTATGGAAAACGAACGAATGATAAAGCTGTCTTTAGAACAGATGGGGAATACGAATGGAAATGGACGATTCCCTCTGTTTCCCTTTTGGAGTACCCAATAGATTCATTCGGTGTTTATACCAATAGTCATAATATAAATACATATTATGCCTTTAATTCCCGAGGAGAGAGGACTTGGTCGTTTAAAAAAGAGCCAGATGCCGTATTGCATAAACTACAATCTGGTCGATTCATGAGCGTGGTAACGGAATATAAGAGTACAGTCCAAATTGAAGGAGGAGAGGATATCCAGTATGCTTTCCCTTCATCAGCAATCATATATGACAGGACAGGAACAGCACTCTTTACCCTTTCCGCTTATCGCATCAGCTCATATTTGGTATCTCCTTTTATCGAGGATTCTCAAGGAAATATAATCACAATTCAATTGGACGGAATTGTATCTTATGACAAGAACGGACATAAAAAATGGGTGTTTAATGAAGGTATAATTGTTAAACCAGAAATACTATCGAATATAAGTACAAACATTTACTTCATGGATTCGAACTTAGATGGGATACTCCTTGTCAGAACCAAAGATCGCGAGTTAAAGATCAGTGCGGATGGAAAACTGCTGAGTTCAAAGCCCTACAAAATCGTGAGATATGAATACAATGAAAATAGTTACTTCGAACTCATTGTGAACGAAGAGGGATTGGTAGAAGTAGACAATCAATATCTAACCCCTGAGGAAGTAGTCGAATATAGTAAAAAATTGTGGGAAAACTATTATCCATTACGAACAGTAAGCTATTGGTCAAAGGGGAGTTATGTCATTGTCAAGGGGTCTACGATTCAGTCCAAAGACTTGCAAGGCAAAATCAAATGGACCTACAAATTAAGCAAATTTGGCCCCCCAACAAATCTTACATCCGATCCTGATGGTAACCTTTTCTTCTCGGATTCAAAGGGCAACATCTATGGATTGGACGCAAAAGGCAATGAGAAATTTCAGTTAATACGCAACTTCTCTCATGCCTCCAAGGATTGGACTTCGCTCGTGTTAGATGCTCAAGGCGATTTATATGGAGTTACCGCCAATTTTGGTTTCTTCCTCATCAGTAAGCGTCATGAAAATGTATTATTAAACGGCAAACCTATTGCGCTAGGAAATAAGCCCATCGTTAAGTCTTCGACATTTCTAGTACCTTATCGCTCACTGTTTGAGGGTCTTCATCTGACTGTACAATCGGACTCATCAAAGAAATGGATCATCGGCAAGAGCAGTAACGGTAAAACCATTCGTTTTCAGACAGGCAATTCGATTGTTGAAGTAAACGGGAAACCCCTAAAGCTAGACGTCGCGCCGCAAATTATCAACGGAGTCACATACATTCCGATACAACCGATCGCTCAAATGCTAGGGTTGAAAATGGAATGGGATAAGCTTAGAAATGAAGTGCGCCTTGGATCCGAAAATCAACTTGTGACCGATGCTGTGAGAAGATTCCTTCTGCTAGTTGAGCAAGGAGAAGAGCCGCTCATCAATGATCAACTCGATATTAAAGGAAGCCATTTGGGTGAGAAAGCTCCTGCACTAAAAACACTGTATCGTTCAGAAAAGTGGATTATTGATGTTAAATCCATCAAGGCAACCAAAATAAAAAAGAATGAATATCATGTCGAAACCATTCAACATAATCAAAAATACGATGGTAACGATACCCCGTCAATAGATATAGAGAGATCTTATTATTACCAAGTTAAGCTAGGAGCAGATGGTCGCTGGAAAATTACCTCCTCCAGCTTTTTCAAATAAAATTAGGCTATCTACCTGGTTATGTATACTGACGATCAACTGGCGGGATTTGCGGTATGGGTCGGTCTGGCATGGACTTTGGGTGGGCATGCTTTCCCTTCGAGCATATGCTTGATCTCTTGTTTGCAAGCTGTTGACAGAAAAGCCAAAAGAGGGCCACAACAGCCTGCCCATCGGCAACCTGTCATAGCCCCCAAACCCACGTCCGGCGCGGCTTCTCGGCTCTTACTCTTCCCCTGTCGCGATCGGGTCCCCTCGTACGAAATCCAATCGCTCCAGCTTCTTATCCTCCCACGAACCCCCATTCTTGAATAGTTCCAACGTTAAAAAGTAGGGGTTCCGATCATCGCGGTGGGAATGCACCGGAGGATACGCCAGCGCCCATGTGCAACGACCTCCCTTGGCTGCGCTTGGGAGGACTTGTGGAGCAAGAAGCCCGTGGAGGACGGGCTGGCGAAACAGTATGGTTCGAGCCAAGGGGACGTCTCCACCTGTGGCTGGGTCAAGCCGAACGGATCGCCAACAAAAGGCCAAATGAAGCAAGGTAGCACTCGGAAGGGTGGATGGGCTGGAACGCTATTGTTTGCAGGTTGTTGAATGTTGTTTGCAATCAAATTGCAGATTCATTCCTCGTCGAGTACGGGATAAACCGCTAAAAGCGCTCGAAGCAATCATAATTCCTTTGTCTATAGATTTTGCCATCCTTGAAGTCGAAGAGGCAGCAGAAATACGCTTTGAGCCGCTGCCCAGTCTTAAACACGCCAACATCCGCTCCTACCTCGGCCGTCCAGATCACTTCCGTGATCAGGGTCTCTCCTGCTTCGTAAACCCTCTGAATATCGTACTTCTGTTCTTTCAAAAGCTTTTTTCCATTAGGTATTCGCTGCATGAGTACCTCAAAGTCGCTTACAACCACACCGGGAGTAATAAAATTCGGGAATTCGGTTTGCTCGATTTCTGGATGAAGTAAAGGCTTGAAGTCAGGCTCCGAGATACTGAAAGTTTCATTCAATTCAAAAAATCGCTTCACCATCTCCAACTTCATGCGAGCACCTTCCTTAACTTTTTTGTTCTTTCCAAAATGAGTATATCATTTCATCACCATCAGGTTTATAACAGAAGTATGAACTTTGACCTCTTGTTTGCAAGCTGTTGAAGGAACAACCAAAAGAGAGCCACAACAGCCTGCCCAACGGCAACCTGTCGCAGCCCCCAAACCCGCGTCCGACGCGGCCTTACGCCTTGTCCTCTTCCACCGTCGCAATCGGATTCCCCTCATACGAGATCCAGTCGCTCCATCTGTCGGATATGCTCTGGAAGTGGTTTCAGATCGGGAACTTTGAGCATGTTCAGAGCAACGAGTTTTCTTGGCTCCATTGTATCGTCGCCCGCACATCGCTCAACCTCTCCTTCCATACTTTGTTTTACACAGTAGTAATCTCTCCTCAAGGCTTAATTTGGGGCAAGTCCCACAATACCCCTCCGACTTGCCATGAGCAGTCAACTTGTAAGCGAGACAGCAATGCTTCCGCAGTAAAAACGGAACTTGCTCGAGGGAAACATGCTGGAAGCAGCGAAACTTAAGCGCAAGCCGGTTGCCGGCTTGCGGCGCAAAGATCGTATCCCGGTCCATTCGGATGAGCCTCAATCTTTCATCCGTCTGCCAAATAAGCGGTTCACGTTCTACACGGGCGTACATGGTTTGCAAATTGTGCGAGACGAGCGACCACATCACCTGAACATTCGCTCCTGTATGAGCCGCCACCGATTGAAAAACGGGCTCCAGATGCTGCTGCAAATCAGCCGAATAAGCAGCTACGTTAGCCTTTCGTTCGTTCATATGCTCTGTTGGGAGTATAACGGGAGTCATTATCTCTGTCTCGTATTCCATCGCCGCAGCCGTGGTCATACGAAATCTTACAACGTCCGGAGAGGAAGACAACCGAAGATCGAATAAGCTAAAGGCACTGAGCAGCCCCATACAAAACACGGAATACCGTTTCGCGAACAACGTCCCTACAACAGCGGACTCAGGTTCTCCCAACTGGTAAGCCTGTAATCCAAGAATAGCTTCACGCGCCTTCGCGTCCAACAACTCCGAGACGGAGAACGGATAGGGCGATTCCGTCTCCCCTCGCAGCGTTGTACGGCTATGGATCTTCAGAAAGGCAATAGCGGCTTGCACTTGCGCAAGCGGCGGCCCACCATTCCCATTCATTCCCTTGCTAATCAAGCCAACTCATCAGATCGTCGATGATTTGCCCTCTTCCAATAACGCCCCAGCCTTTAAATAACCAGTAGGAATCCGTTTCGAACACCTGCTCCTTCTGCACAGCGGGAACCGGCTTCCAAAGCGAGCTCTCTTTGATCGTCTTCAGATTTTCTTGCCCGTTCGGATCGACCTCCAACACGAGGTAGTTCGCATCCAACTGAGGAATGACTTCCAACGAGATATCCTCTCGTTGACTTTCCGGGGTAAGCGCAGTAGGCACAAATCCAAGATCGTGATACAGGAACGAGTTTATTGGATGGCCGGTTTGGGCATAAATCTGAACCGTTTTGTCTCTTACCCGCAGGTAAGCAAGCCGCTTATCTTCGAGGGCATCAATCTTTAGCTTCGCTTGCGCGGTCTTCGCTTCAAGCTCGGCGATCTTCTGCTTAGCTGCATCTTCCTTGCCGTACAGCTCCGCGATCTTCAACAAATCTTTCGTCCAATACGTCGTATCGTCCTCGTAATCCAGCCACTCCGTGCCTAGTACAATGGTAGGCGCAATCTTCTCAAGCTGAGTATACACCTCATCGGCTGTCCTGCTCTCGATGACGATGACATCCGGGTCCAGCTCGGTAATGGCTTCGAGATTAGGGCTATCCGCAGACCCGACGAGATGAACGCCTTCCAATTGATCCGCCAAATAAGCCGGGTAATCTCCGCCATAGCGCAGCTCTACGTTAACGGCATACGGCTTCTCGCCAATCGTCAGAAGATGGTCGATATACGCGGCCGACAGTACAACCGCGCGTTCAATATTGACAGGAACGGTCGATTCGCCTCTCAGATGAGTAATCGTCCGTGTCGCCGGTTCGCTCGAGACGACGTTTTCTCCACCGTTAGTATTGCTCTCTGCGTTCACGTCATTGCCTTCGGTACCACTATTGCTCCCGCAAGCAGCCAATAGGATCATCATGAATAACATACCGATTACGACTGCGATTTTGTTCCTCTGCATCTGTCTATTTCCCTCCGAAATATAATAATAATCATTCTCATTGATAAATATTAGTAAGTCCCGGTAGGATTAACAATGGATTCATTCACTCTTTTTACTTGGACAAATTCACCATCCTACAGGCCAAGCTGAGCAGCGATGCGACTCATTGCCCCCATTCTGCCGGAAGATCCTAATGCCTTAAACATCAAATCGCCCGCGTCATGAACCCGATTACTCCGAACCGCGTCAATGGCAGCCCATTGCTCGGATTCCACCAGTTCCTTCAGCCGCACCCTGGCCTCTTCTGTTGGATCAACCATCAGAAATAAATGATCCGCGTTATACAGAGGCACCTCTTCTAATGATATGTCCGCGGCCCATTTGCCCTCCATATTGGGCGAAGGCACCGATAATCCTAAATCGTCATAAAGCAAGCTTCCCGTCTGATTCCTGCTGCCGTACACCCGATAATAACCGGAACTAACGCGTATAAAGTAAGCATTCTGCTTACCCCATCGCTTATGGATAGCCCTGCTCAACTCTTCTTTGCGTTCCGTGTAGCGTTCAATCCATTCCGCGGCTTGCTGTTCCTTTCCCAATAAGGCCGCCATCTGCTCCAGCACCTTGCCTCCGTTATCGAAATGTGACAGTGTAACCGTAGGCGCAATAAGGCTGATCGTCTCATCCTTCTCCAATCGGTCGCTTGTCAATAACAGATCCGACTTCGTTCTCATCAGATTGTCATAGTTAGGCGCGAAACTGCTCAGCCTCATTGTGCCCTGACCGTGACCCGCTCCAGGCTCGATGGAAGTCGTGGATACCCGTTCCGCATAAGACAAAAAGGTTACAGGCTGGAGCCCCAATGTCATCAAATGCTCATCAAGACCATAATACAAAGCGCCGATTCGATGGCATTTGTTCTTAAAATATAAGGTAGGGGCAACGCCTTGCGATTTTTTGAAGGCTCTGCTGAAATAATGCTCGTCCTGAAAGCCGACCTGCTCGGCAACCTTCTTCATTTTCTTTTGGGAGATTAATAGCTGCTTCGCTTTGGCCATCCTTAGCTCCAGCAAATATTCCGTGGGCGTCCTGTTCAACTGCTGCTTGAAAACTCTAGTAAAATGATTCACGCTAAAGCTCGCCAGCTCCGCCAATTGCTTAACGCTGATATCATTCATAAAGTGGTTGTGCATATACGACAAAGCCCGCTCCAAACCCCTTACCGATTCGCGCTTATCTTCAGCGGTCACTTTCTCTTTTATGAAAGCCATGAGTAGCTTTGACAATAAATATTTTAAAGTCATACCGGTTTCAGCGTCTCTGTTCTTATACCTAACAACCAACTGATCAGTCATATCCTTCATAACAAGCGAATCCTCTTTTACTGTCAGCTTGCCTTCCAACGGGAGCTGCGGCTGCATCGTTTGCCAGCCTTCCGGTCCCTTACGAAGCCCCGTACAAGAGAACAGGAGCAACGTCAGTCTTGCGGGGGACAAGGATTGCGTAATACCCTCAACAATCGTACCAGGGTGCAGCAGGATCCAATCTCCCTTTTCAAAAGATACGACACTTCCGTTTACTTGAAGGCAACCTGTCCCCTCGTCTAGCCTGCACAACATATAAGCGCCAAGCCGTCTCTTCTTCCAGACTACCTTCGGCATGCTTCGGTATGAGTAGACACGAACAGAAGAAAACCATATTTTCTCGAGCTGCCTAACAAGATCCGATCTATTCATGATCCGTCTTCTCCTCCCGGCTGAATGATGAACTTCGTATCTGGTTTGACCAAACATTGTAATGAGAGCACCTGAACATTTTGTTTTACGTGAATTGCTCCTTTACTTTACTAATAAACATTCTTCCAGCTTGACCAAGGAATTTGTCAGACCGATACACGATGCAAATATCTCGTTTGGGTGTAGGCTCAACCAAATTTATTATATGATAGAATCCGTCATCCCAGGTTTGCGAAAGCGGTTTGGGCAAAACGGTCCCGCCAATATTATTTTTCACCAATCGCTTTAATGAAATCATTGCTGACGTTTCGATAATGGGGTTTAAATCAAAGCCCTGGTCTTCACAATAGGAATTTACCAACTTGCGGCAATGATGATGATCAGGAAACAACACGAGACTCAAATCTTTGAGTTCCTTCAAGTATATTTGCGAGCGTACCGACAATTCACTACTTTTCGATACTGCCACTGAAAATGTTAGGAAACTCTTGATAGAATTCAATCATGACGGGTGTCAAAAGTTCATCCAAATCACACGGTAGTACTCCCAAGACTAATTTTCCGCGCTGCATCGTGCGCAAGTCGTTAATCGCGTCATGAGCATAGTCCAAGTTTCTGAAAATCTGGATACACTGTTCGTAAAGAATATGTCCCGCTTCTGTTATTGCAATTCGCTTGCCCATACGATCAAACAGAGGCGTTCCGATCCCATCCTCTAACGCTTTGATTTGCTGACTTAAAGTCGGCTGTGCAATGTTTAGAAGTTCCGCCGCTTTCGTGAAATGCAACTGTTCGCAAACAACCTTAAACGACTCCAGGTGCCTCAGTTCCATTTTTATCTCTCTCCGATGTTACTACTTAGGTAGTTCGAAATTGAAACTGTCCACGAAGTACGGATACGAGCGAGGCATGAAGTGGAAGTTGCTGTTTCAAGAGCGTGGAAATAAACCCGCGAATGCTGGCAAACTGCTGTCCACCAATTGCAGTGCGAAAACAACCGGATATCTTCTGTTTCACTTTTGACATACGAATGTCTCGTTCAGCCCGGTTGTTGTCAAAAGGAACGTGGGCATCGTAAAGAAAGCGAAGAATCGACGCCTTGTGGAGCTCGAATCTTTGCCCAAGATTGGCCGCTTTACTTTTGCATTTCCGCCCGCGAGGCCCTGTTTTTTCACGTACGACATCTTTGGCCCATTCGGTTTTTCCTTGTGCCAAAATGGCATCGAAGCGCAGATCAATCTCGGTGAGAACCTTATCCGACAAGGTGACACCGGCTGCACGAGCCTCTTTGGCCAGCACCCAACTGCTTTGGACCAGTTCTTTCATGTCAGATGCCCACCGATGACGATCATGCTCCGCAATCCCTTGGCATTCACGCAACAAATGTGCGTTACACAAGGCGTGTGTGAACTTATACTCTGGCTTGAAGTAGGAATTCAGGCAATCATGAACCACGATACCGGTGTAGGAAGGCAACACATCCATGTCGATAAACGCCGGCCCACACCGCCTCTCGTGCAGGGTTAACAACGTCCAATCCGCATTGGAGTGCGTATGGAGATACTGCTGTTTTCCATTCATGCGCATCGGTGTTTCATCGCTGTGAATAAGCGGCTGTTTACGAAGATGCGCTCGAATAACCGGTTCTTGATCCGCTACAGCGGATGCCATTGTCTTGAGCTGTGCCAGTAGCGTTGCTTCGCTAGGCGCATAACCGGTCAGATCGGAAAACAATCGCGAGATGCGATCTAGAGGCAAAAGCTGATAAACATTCAAATAAGCCGTCCAAGCGATAAACCCTTCTCCATACTGAACAGGGGCTTGAACCCGGTTCGGAAATGCAGCTCGCTGACGGGTATGACAAGCTGGGCAACACTTTTCCTCTGCTCGATGCTCCGTTACAACCAAACGGGGAAGAGGTAAATCGAATACTTGTCTCTTGATACAGCCCTGCGCCGCTACCGTATCAAGGGATTGAGCACAATGATTACAAGTCGATACCGAGTGAACGATAATCTCATCGGGTGAAGGGCTAAGACGAAGCGTATGTCCGTCATGTCCCTTAGGCGCCTCTTTTTTGCCGCCGGACTGACGCAGATTAGTTGGTTTGCGCAATCCGTCACTTGAAGGAGGCTTACTGCTGTTGTTTGCTTTGAGGCAAGGAGATACCAACTCCAAATACAAAACCCATAAAACATGGAGGTTCAAAATGAAAAAAGAGCAAAATAATCCGTTTGCAAGATTTACCTGAAGCAGCCAGCTTTATTGTGACAAGTTCGGATATCCCTGAAAATAATGTATTATCCGCTCCACAGCTTTCTGGAAAATTCGGGGTAGACGGCGGGCAAGATATTTCACCTGAATTGAAATGGTCCGGCGCTCCGAAAAGGACAAAAAGTTATGCAGTTACGATGTATGACCCCGATGCTCCAACTGGATCAGGATTTTGGCATTGGTCTGTCTTTAATATTCCCGCTAACGTGACAGAATTGCCATCTGGAGCAGGAAGCGAGAACGGCTCTGGTCTGCCAAACGGAGCTATTCAATTGAACAACGATGCCTCGTTTGCAGGTTATATTGGTGCTGCGCCACTAGTTGGAGATGGACCACACCGCTACTATTTTATTGTTCATGCTTTGGATGTTGAGGAATTAGGTGTTAAGGCTAATGCAACACCAGCTTTTCTAGGCTTTAATATGTTTACCCATACTCTAGGCAGAGCAGTAATAGTAGCAACGTTTGAAAGATAATAAACATTTCGAAAGTTAAATGCGCGACAAGAAATAAGACACTCGGCGAACTCAGAATCTATTCCGCATCTATTCTGTATGTATTCGGACTTTATTCTGAGCCTCAGCGCCCCTCGCTAACGAGAAGCTTGTAGCTTCCGCGGTCACCGTGCACCGTTGTAACGCTACAATGTCACTTCTACCTTGAACTATTCTCCCTTCGGTTCTCTTCGGTCTTACAACTGCCGAGCTTGGCGGCTCCAAGAGCATGTACTCGTTCTCCCCGACATAGTGCAAAGATACACTATCCTCGGCACTCCGACCGCCTACCGCCAGCGGCTCCAAGACCACCGCACAATTAAAATGGGATGCTTCTCACCGCCAATATGTGAGCGCATCCCAATTATTAAATAACATTCTTACTGTTCACCTGGGCATTTAACAGCAACTACAACCGCTTCTTCTCCTAGACACTCTACAAAAAAGCGAAATTTACGTATAACAATGCGCATTAAACCAGCATATTCTCCGTATTCCTCAGTATAAGGTTTAGTGAATACAGGATTTAAAAGCAAGTCTTCAGTTTCAAGAATGATCTGAACAATATAATCAAAGGTCTCTTCAGAGGTAAAGAACTCACTTCTGAATGAAAGCAACTTATTCCTCACTGGTTGTGGCCATACAACTTGTCGCACCTTCATTTTTCGAAATCCGCAGGTGAGATGGATTGAAGGAAATGTTTCGTACTCAGCCCATTCCCAAGCTTATAATCAGCCCTGCTGTCTTGAATCATTTGACGCAATCGTGGGTCGGAAGCAATCTCTGCACTAATTGACAGTAAATCCTCTTCTTGAAGCACAATGGTAAATGTCCCTTTTCCAGGAATATACACTTGTGAAACTGAATTCGCTTTGTTCATTCGACCTATATGTTCGAACAATTCGGCTTCAGTCTGTACTCTCTCCATTTTTCTCACCACCCGCATATGCTGCTTCTACTGTACCATAAATTCGATTATCCTCACACTTGTTAAATCCGTGTTGATTAGCCTTTGAAGCCCCACATGTCGTTGACTCAACTGAATTCACCTCAAGAAGTACCCTATCTGAATCAAAGCTCCAATCCGAGCTACTTCTTATCCCTCCACGTACCCCTACGCTCAGAAAGTTCGCAGCGGGGCGGGAATACCCGGAGGGCAAGGTAGCACCTGAAAGGGTGGGTGCAATTAGAACTGACTGCAACATTATGGTTTGCAGCCTGTTGGCTGTTGTTTGCAACAACTTTAAATTATGACACCTAATAAAGTATTCCCAGCTTTTTTAGAATCTCGTTTTCTTCTTCGTAAGATATTTTTTGATGTCTAGGATCTGTATCTATTGGGATATGGTCGAGTTCCCATTGGATTGTTCTTGTAAGTCCTTCTTCACGAGTAAAAAAAAGGAAAATTAGATGCTCTTGTTTAGAGATTTAAATATATATAATTATTCGCATAATCCCATTTGTCTGGTCTGTGTCACAGTTTGCAAATTTATCAATGTGTTGAATAAGTGTTGATTCGTCACTTGAAATGTTGATTTGCATTTAGGGGGCCCGGATTGCATCACCGCTATGGTGGGGCGTCCCGGTCCTTTGTCTGTTTGTACAGGGCATCACGGGGGATACGAGCGGGTGCTGATTTGAGCCGTTCTGTAAGTACTTTCAGGGATCGCTCGTTGACTCCGTGTTGACTCCAGAGCATAAAAAAATACATCGCCGGGGCGTGCGGGCCACATGGCGATGTAATTATTAATAAATACTGCTATTCCTTGCGCGGGTTTTCTTCATCTCCGGTCGCGATCGGGTTCTCGTCGTACGAAATCCAGTCGCTCCAGCTTCTTATCCCCCTACGAACCCCCATGCTCGAATAGTTCCGACGCCAAAAAGTAGGGGTTCCGATCAGCGCGGCGGGAATGCCTCGAAGGATATGCCAGCGCCCATGCGAAACGATCCCCCTTGGCTACGTTTGGGAGGACTTGTGGAGCAAGAAGCCCGTGAAGGACGGGTCTGGCGGAACAGTATGGTTTGAGCCAAGGAGAGGCATCCAACTGTGGCTGGGTCAAGCCGAGCGGATCGCCAACAAAAGGCCAAGTGAAGCAAGATAGCACCCGGAGAGTGAATGGGCTGGGTTGTGGTTACAAACTCATTGTTTGCAGGCTGTTGACGATTGTTAGCAGGAATGTCTCCTGAACATGGGTGATCATTGATAATTAAATATGCCGTTCTTAAACGCTTCTTCATCATTGTTCTCAATACCAAATAAAGCTTCTTGAAGCGCAAATGTGCCCCTGTAAAACCTCATTCGCGATTCAGCGCTTTGAAGATCAGGGTAGAATTTGTACATCTGTTTCAAAAAATCTTCTCCGTATCCGCTTATTATGGCGGCAGCATCCACAGCAGGATCACCTACATGCGATCCGCCAAAATCAATTACGCCTGCAACTTTCGGAAGGTGATAATCGATCAATATATTTCCCACACCGAAGTCACCATGCACAAATGCTGGTTTATATTGAAAGTTCATTGTATCATTCAAAAAATCCTCGAAATGCTTCCTTATGAGTACTTGACTCTCATTGCTCATATAACGAAACAGTTTCTCTTGAATACGTATGTACATGTCCTCCCAATACTTATATTGATTTTTTTCATAGTGGTGATCGACGAACTCTTCTTGTAAAGGAATACTATGCAATTCAAATAAAAATTGTGCCAGCTGGTTGGCTATCACATCTAAATCTTCATGGCCCATAGAGTGAAAAGCTTGCATGTCGAAAGTTTTTCCCGGTATCTTACGATAGCCTACAAATATCTCTCCCACGGTCTGCGATTCGAGGCTCTCATAAATAGGATTTGGTATATCAAGAGTAATGTACTTGTATATGTACTTTAATAACCGCGTTTCTTCAAGTAACTCTTTAATGCCTTGTTGATATTTGGGGAAACGGAATATGAGTTCATTATTGACCTCAATGACCGTGTTGTTTTGACCGTTTTCATTGAGAATGACCGAATCGATTCGTAGGTTTGGGGATACTTCCAGAATTTTTTGCGCATAGTTCTTCAGCATAAATAGCCTCCATATGAATGGTATTCCAAACAGCGACAAACCAGGAAACATTGACCTGTATCTTGTTCGCTCGGGGTGTTTGCAAGCTGTTGACAGAAAAGCCCAAGGAGGGCTGCAACAGGTTACTAACCGGCAACCTGTCACAGACCCAAACCAGCGTCCAACGCGGCCTTACGCCTTTCCTTCTTCTCCCGTCGCCACCGGATTCTCCGCATAGCTAATCCAATCGCTCCAGCTCCCCGCATACAGCTTCACCTTGCCAAACCCCGCTTCCCCCAACGCCAGCACGTTGGGAGTCGCGGTAACGCCCGAGCCGCAGTAGACGACGATCTCGTCGTCCTGCGACAAGCCCGCTTCCGCGAATCGTTCGCGCTGCTCCTCCGCGGACTTCCATGTGCCGTCGGCCTTCCGGCCCTCGGCCCAGAACACGTTCCTCGCGCCCGGGATATGCCCGGCCACCCGATCGATCGGCTCCGCCTCCCCGCGGTATCGCGGCGCCTCTCGCGAATCCACCAGCACGAATCGTCCCGTGCCGAGCGATTCGCGAACCTCGTCGACCTCGATCAGCAGATTATGCTGAACGGTCGCCGTGAACCGAGCAGGAATGAGCACTCTCTGCTCGGCCGTAACCGGACAACCCGCGTTCTTCCAGGCGGCGAACCCGCCGTCCATCACGTACGCTTCCTCGTGCCCCAGGTATTTCAGCAGCCACCACAGTCGGGACGCCATCGCGCCGCCTTGATCGTCATAGGCGACGACTCTCGTCTCATTGCTGATGCCGACCTGGCCCAACCGTGCCGCCAATGTTGCCGCGTCCGGCAGCGGATGTCTGCCCCCGTGCCCGTCCGGCTCGACCGGCGCGGACAAGTCCCGCTCCAAATCCAAATACACCGCGCCGGGAATATGCTCCCCTTCGTAAGCTTCGCGGCCTGCATCCGGCTTGCCAAGCGTAAACCTGCAGTCCACGATAACCAAGTCGGATTCGTACATGCGCGCAAGCACCCATTTCACGGGAACGATCGATTTCATGTTTTACCGTCTCCTTTATATACACTATCGAATCTGCACGATAACTAACATAATTCCTTCGAACTTTGCTTTCCCCTTCAAACTTGACGTTCCTCTTCGAACTCCACGTTTTTGCTTAGGACTTCGCGTACCCTTCTTAACCTGCAGCATACCGCGCTTTCTTCCTTCTCCACGCACTACGCTTGTTCCTTCTCTTCGAGCCTCCCGTCGTTTTCGCGAACGGCCTTAACTCACAGCACCCCTGGCCCTAGCCCGCTCCAACCCCTTCGCCGACAGCAGCGCCCATACGATGACCGCCAGCATAAGAACGGCAAAGCCCGCGAACAGCCACCGAGTCGCCTCCATGCCGTAGTCGTCCAGGAACCAGCCGGTCAGACGAGGCATCAGCGCCCCGCCGATTCCGCCGAACGCCATCAGCAGGCTTGTCGTGCGCTCGGTCATTCCGGGCACGGCCCGGTTGGCGAAGACGAGCGCGATCGCGAACATCCCCGACATCGCCAAGCCTGCAAGGCATGTGAGAGCGAAAGTCGCCCAGGTGCCGCTGAAGCCGCCCATAAGCAAGAAGATCAGCGCCGCCGCTAGGCAAGTTACGAGCATATATACGCCTCCGCCCCAGCGGTCGGCCGCTTGTCCCGACACCACTCTTCCGACCGCCATCGCTCCCCAGAACAAGCTGAGCGACAGGGAGGCCGACGACTCGGACAGCCCGTTCTGGTTCACCAGGAGCGACGGGAGATAATGCACGAAGCTCATTTCCAGCCCAACGTAGACGGCGAAGAACACGGAGCAAGCCGCCAGCACGACCAACGACCTTCCCCGGTTGGGCATGCCCCGCAGCCCTGTCCCGGAATGCGCCGCGCTCTCGACGGGACGGTCCAGAATGGTCGGCCAGAAGAACAACCAAGCCGCCAACGTAATGAGAGCCAGCCCGCCGACAAGCGCGAACGCCGTTTCCCAGTTTCCGCCGGAAATAAGCGCGGCGCCGGCAAACGGCATCAGCAGCGCGCCCACGCCGAAGAAAATTTCGACTCTGCTCATCGCCACGTTCGCGTTGCCCTTGGCGGAACCTATTATGAAAGAGCCGACGACCGCTTCCGTCGTCCCGAACCCGAATCCGGCGAAAGGCGCCGCCGTCAGCATCACGCTCCACGAAGGTTGAAACGCATAGATGATTTCTGCGACGGCCATTACTCCGAGCGCGCCGAGCAGCAGCGGCTTCTTGCCGATCCGCCCCATCAGCCACGGAGCAAGCGTAATGCCGATCATGCCGCCCAGGAACTGATTCATGACCAGTTGTCCGCCATCCCCGTACTTGATCCCGTATGCCGCGACCATCGGCTCCATGACGGTGCCTACGACCAGTTGTCCGCCATCCCCGTACTTGATCCCGTATGCCGCGACCATCGGCTCCATGACGGTGCCTACGACCAGTTGCCCGATCCCTACTACCAAGTATGCGATACATCCCAAGAAGACCAGTCTGCCCACGATTCGCTATCTCCTTTATCTAAGTCCAATTCCCCTATCATACCACGTTCGCCCTCATCTATAATAGAACGTGGAACGGGCCCTGGAAGCCCGCGACAAGCCGAAAGGAGAGCAATGATGAGCCATCTCGCACCACTCCCGCTAACGCTGGAGCCGATGACTGAACAGGATGGACGGGAGGTATGCCGATGGCGCTACCCCGAGCCCTACCACCTGTTCAGGTGGCCGCCCTGGGACGACATGGTCAAGCAGGAACGGGAATTCGGGGATCCTCATATCCGCGCCCGCCAATACTTGTCCGTAAGAACATCCGATGACGAGCGGTTGGTCGGATACGTGCAGCTGTTCCCGATGGAGCGAACGGTTCGGATCGGCATGGGCTTGCGCCCCGATTGCTGCGACCGGGGCTGGGGAATTCATCTGACCCGGCTGGTCGTGCAGGAAGCGGCTCGCAGGCGGCCCGATGCGGAAATCGATCTGGAAGTGGAGAAATGGAATCGCCGCGCGATACGGACCTACGAGAAGGCGGGGTTCGTCGTCACGGATCAATACGATCGCAGAGCTACGCACGGAATCGTCAGCGTGTACTGTATGGTTTGGCGGGGAATGGCATAACCGCCAAGCGCCCTTCATAGAACTATAGAGAACAACCAAGAATGAGTTTGCTCCTGTCAGGCAGTTTCACCAGAAAAGGGCGTTAATCCCCTATTAAGGAGGCTGTAACTGAATGAAGGCGCTAAACGTCATTAGCCTGATCCTTGTCATTCTGGGAGGGTTGAACTGGCTGTCGGTCGGCTTATTCGAGTACGACGTCGTCAGTGAACTCTTCGGCGGAGCGGACGAGGTAGGCTCGAAGATCGTGTATATCATCGTCGGAATCGCGGCGCTGTACACGATCGCCCTTCTTCCGAAGGTCGCCAAGGACGACTAGAGAGAAGAACGGAACCTGGCTGCGGAAGCTCCCGGCGGCGTGCCGCCGGGAAGACTCCGCGGCCTCATTTTTTTAACGATTCAGCAAGTATAAAATTCGTTATCCTTATCTGAATCGTCTCCGACAAAACGCCTTCATCGTCCAGAGGACGCCGAAGGCGTTTTTGCTTACAACCGGTCGTACGCCTTCGCCGATTCCACGTCCAGAGAAGTCAGTCCCCCGGAATGCCACGTCGTCAGCCGCAGCGATACCCGCTTGTAGTCGATGCCGATTAACGGGTGATGATTGTGCTCCTCCGCGATAGCCGCGACCTTGCCCACGAACGCGATCGCCTCCATGAAGGACGGAAATACCCGTTTTCGGACGAGCCATTTGCCATCCTCCTCGACCTTCCACCCTGCCAGCTGCCCCAACGCTTCTTCCAGCTCTTTTTCTGTCAATAACGGTCGTTTGCCCATGCCAGGCCTCCTTCGTTCTACGGTTCCTCCCTCCCCTTTCGCCTTTCCCGCGGGTCGACCTTGCGACGAATTTGCGAAAAAGAAGGTTCTCCTCTAAAGCTTTCGCCCTTCCCTGTCGATAAAACTATTATCGTGTCGGCTGTAAGTGCAAGCTCCTGTCGCGTACATAACATTCTTCCATATATCGGGGTGTACGATGAAAAATTCAATCTTCATTGGTTTGGCTCTAGGTCTGGTTGCTCTTGTTTTCGGGATGTATTTGAAAGGCGCTCCGATCATCAATCTGGTCAACAATCCGGCCGCCTACATCATCATTCTTGTCGGGACCGCCGCGTCCGTCTTCGTGGCCTTTCCGATGTCGGACCTCGCCAAAGTGCCCAAGCTGTTCAAGCTGATCTTCTCCGAGCCCAAGCTTATCGCTCGCGAGAGAGTCATCGAGATGTTTACGGAATGGGCGACGATTACGCGCCGCGAAGGCTTGCTTGCTCTGGAAGCCCGCGTAGACGAGATCGAAGATCCGTTCTTGAAGAACGGCATGAGAATGATCATCGACGGCAACGAGCAGGATTTCGTTCGCGACGTTCTGCTGGAGGATATCTCGACGACGGAAGAGCGTCACCGCGCCGGCGCGCAGATCTTCTCCCAAGCCGGTATGTACGCTCCGACGCTCGGGGTACTGGGAGCGGTTATCGGACTGATTGCCGCGCTGGGCAATCTCGCTGACATGAACGCGCTGGCCCACGCTATCGCCGCTGCGTTTATCGCCACGCTGCTCGGGATTTTCACGGGTTACGTGCTATGGCATCCGATGTCCAACAGATTGAAGCGTCTTTCCAAACGCGAGGTCGACTTGAAGCTGATGATGGTGGAGGGACTTCTCTCGATTCAGTCCGGCGTATCCACGATCGCCATCCAGCAGAAGCTTCTGGTGTTCCTGACTCCTACGGAGCGGTTGGCGTTCGCCGAGAAGGAGGACGAACAGCGTGAGCAAAAAACGGCATGAACATCATGAGGAGCACGCGGACGAGTCCTGGCTCCTTCCCTATTCCGACCTGATGACCTTGCTGCTGGCGCTGTTCATCGTTCTATATGCATCCAGTTCGGTCAACATCTCCAAGCTGGAAGAATTGAGCAAGGCGTTCAAGACGGCGCTTAGCTCCGGCATCGGCGTTCTGGACGGCGGCTCCATTATAGAAGACGACCAGTTGAAACGTCGCACCGACGATACGCAGAACCGTCTCGACAACGGACGGAAGAATAAGACCCGGGCAGTGCTGCAGCAGGAAGAGCAAGAAAACTTGGAAAAGCTGAAGGAAAATCTCGATCAATATATCGCGAAGAACGGTTTGTCCACGCAGCTTGAGACGCAACTGAATCAATCGCAGCTGCTGATCACGATTCGGGACAACGCGCTGTTCGCTTCCGGCAGCGCCACCATCAAGCCTGAGTCGCAGAAGCTGGCCGCAGCGATTGGTACGATGCTTGAACAATACCCGGATTATGAGGTTCAGGTGAAGGGACATACCGACAACCAGCCGATTAATACCTTCGAGTTCCCGTCGAACTACGAGCTCAGCTCCAAACGGGCCATCAACTTCATGAAGATTCTGCTTCAGAACGAAGCTTTCGATCCGAAGCAATTCAGCGCGACCGGCTACGCGGAATTCCACCCGCTGGAGAGCAACGCCACCGAAGCCGGCAGAGCCGTAAACCGCAGGGTCGAGGTTTCCATTCTGCGGCACTACGTTGAACCGACCGAAGGCAGCCAGTCGATCTCGGTGAACGCAAGCGCAAGCGAAGCCCAAGCTGCATCTGAATAAACTCACGGAACGCCCGGAGATGTCACTCCGCGGCGTTCTTTTTTCAATGCTTGCCGAACAGCCGCTTGCCTTCATACAGATGCGTTCCCGCTGCCGCATCGCTTCGCGCGGCACGAACCATTGCCGCCGCGACGGAATCCGCCTGAACGGCTTTGTACTTGGCCAACGGGCCGGCGAGCAGAGGATTGAGCGGTTTCATCGCATAACCGAAGAAGCGTTCTCCCCTGCGGTATTCCTCGCGCTCCCCGAGCAGCAGCGAAGGTCGGAATATATATAGCTCCGGTATCCCCAGCTTCTCCAAGTCCCGCTCCAGTTCTCCCTTCACGCGGCTGTAGAAAATCGAAGACGATGCCGAAGCCCCGACCGCGGAGACTAGCAGGAATCGCTTGCCTCCGGATGCCGCCGTTTGCCTGCCAAGCGCCATCGGGTAGTCGTAATCGACCCGGCGGAACGCCTCCCGCGTTCCAGCCGTCCTGATCGTCGTGCCCAGCGCGCAGTACCAATCTTCCGCCGCCGCATCCGCCAGCGCTCCCGGGAGGTTGTCCACAGTGACTTCGACCTGCTCGAGCTTGGGATGGCTGATCGGCAGCGGCTTCCGGACGAAGGCGACGACGCGGCGATAGCCGGGATCGTCCAGCAGCCGGCGAAGCAGGCAAGAGCCGACCAGTCCGGAAGCGCCGGCGATTGCCGCCGTTGTTGATGAAGAAGACATCCATTATCCCTCTTTTCTTGTCGGGACTTGCTTCTCCTCCATTGTATCAGCGAATGGGCGACTTTCCCATTGTCGAAGCAAAGCGGCGAGCTCCTCCCACGTCACCTTGCGGTCGGGATGAGGCGTCGGAACGGGCAGCAGCTGCCGGTGCTGCAGCCATTTCATCTGCTCGCTGACGAAGGACGACCAGTCGACCGTTCCGGCTTTCCGCGCGGCCGAACGGACGGAAGACGTCGGCTCCTGACGATACACTGGCAGCTTGGGAGGAACCCCTCTGCCGTCCCATTCCAGTACGCCGCGCCACATCGCCACAACATAGCGGCCATAGCCGGAATTGCCGTAATGCGACCACTTGCCGCTCAGATCTTCCCAGCAAGGGGCCTTGCCTCTCCAGCCGGAGCGCTCGATGTGCACGATGTGCCGATCGTCCGCCAGCTTCGTCTCTCCCGGAAGCGGCAGAGCGCTTGCCAGCGTATACAGCATCTGAATGCGGTTCTCGATCGCCGCTTCTTCGGCCCACTGCGCTCTCACCTGCGGCGCCCAGTCCGGACCGGACAGCTCGGCGGTCCACCATCTCGTATCGTACGCAGCCTGGCAGTAGGCGACGTCTCCGCGAATCCCGTATTGGCGGCCTAGACGAATATAGACCTCCGCCACATCCGGCGCCTGTGGATTTCTTCTTCTCGTATAGGCGAGCAACCGCTCCGCAGAACAGAACGGCTCTCCCGACAAACTCAGCTTGCCCGTCGGCTCCAGCTCGGGATGACTCCGAAATACCGCATCCAGCTTCTCCATCCGAGACGCCCTCCTCAGTGCTCGGACGGATTGTCCGAGTTGTTCACTCATCTATATTCGGGAACATCTAGGATTTGAACTTATTTGCCAACCTGATACAATTATATTCAGTTATTCACACCGTTATAAACACATTCTGTGTATAACTCTGTGGGTAACTGGCTATTTATCCACAGACTTGTGCACAGTATGTTAACATCGAATACACGTTCGCGGAGTAAGGGGACTGCTATGAGTTTAATCGAAGAAGATGAACGTTGGATGAGAGAAGCGATTGCGCAGGCTAAGCTTGCCGAATCGTTAGGGGAAGTTCCGATCGGCGCCGTCGTCGTTCGGGACGGCGTTATCGTGGGCGCGGGATACAATTTAAGGGAGCGCGATCGCGATCCGACCGCCCACGCGGAGATGATCGCCATTCGGCAGTCCAGCGAACGCCTCCAGGCCTGGCGTCTGCTGGACTGTACTTTGTACGTCACGCTCGAGCCTTGTCCGATGTGCGCGGGCGCGATTCTGCAATCCCGCATCGAACGAGTCGTATACGGAACGACCGATCCGAAGGCCGGATGCGTAGGCACGCTAATGGATCTGCTGCAAGATTCCCGCTTCAATCACGCATCGGCTTGGACATCAGGAGTGCTTCAAGAAGAATGTTCGGCTCTGCTTACCGATTTCTTCCGGAGGCTGCGGAGCCGATAATAGAGATACCGGGCAGACATCGTTCAGCTTCCGGACTTCGGATTCCTCCTTGCGAAGGCGTTGGAGCTGAACGATTAACCGGTCGGCTTCCTCGCTGACCGCTACAATCTCCGGGTCGGTCAGATTGCCGAGGTCGTCAGCCATTTCGCACAATCGACTCTGCAGCTGTTGGAGGCGAGTGATTAATTCGGTTGTCTCTAGGGTGGTCATCTGACCGCTCCTCTCCTCGATGTCGATCGTAGAAATTTGTCACACTTCGTCACCGAACGCTAGGATAATTGAACTACTCTCATTATAGGACAGAATTATCCAGTTTTTTGTAGAATGCTGTCGAGATTAACCACCCAATTTCAAGGAATTTTCCGACAAATTCAGGAAATTGGAACTAGTTCCCTAGGAGCTTATCCTCCACTTCTACATCCAGAAAGGAGCACTCGCCGTTGAACCTTCGCATTCTGCTCGTCGAAGACGACGATTCCCTGCACCGCGGCATTCAGTTCACCTTGCAGCAAGAAGGCTTCGAGGTCATCGGCGCGCGCAGCCTGGCCGAGGCGCGGAGCGCCCTCGGCAGCCATGAGGTCCATCTGCTCCTGCTGGACGTGCAGCTTCCCGACGGCAACGGCTTCGACTTCTGCCAGCAGGTCCGGCGGGAGAGCGACGTCCCGATTATTTTCCTGACCGCAAGCGACCAGGAATTCGACATCGTTCGCGGCTTGGACATCGGCGGCGACGATTATATTACGAAGCCGTTCCGTCTGCGCGAGTTCCTCTCGCGCATCCAGGCCGTGCTTCGCCGCAGAGGACCTTCCGGACGGACGGAGGATACGCTTGCCGCCGGTCCTCTGACGCTTCACGTCGGCGAGATGCGGCTGGAGAAGCACGGGCGTGATATCCCGCTAAGCGTGACGGAATTCCGCTTAATGCTGCTGTTCATGACGCATCCCCGGGCCGTGCTGTCCAGAGACCAGATTATTCGTCACGTATGGCCGGACGGCGCAGAGGTGCTCGACGACAATACGGTGGCGGTGAACGTGCGCAGGCTGCGGGAAAAGGTCGAGGAAAACCCCCAGAACCCCCAATATCTCGTCACCGTCCGAGGAGCCGGATATCGATGGAACGTCTAGAGAACGATAAAGTCGAATTCGCTCGTCAGTGGCGCAATCCTTCGCTTCGGAGGCTTGCTTTTATTTTGTCCTTGCTTCTCGTTCTATTCGTCGTTCTCGCTCTGCTCTACAGCCATCTATCGGCCGAGAGGCTGAAGAAGGACTGGCTGGACCGGGAAGCCGCGCTGCTGGGCAGCTTGGCCGAAGAGCATCCCGAGCTGGCCGAGAAGTGGCTCAGCCTGCTGACGGCCTCCGGCTCGGCCTCGCCGGAAACTGCCGCGCAAGGGCTGGAGTGGCTTGAGCGCTATGGAATGAGCGCGAAGACGGATGAACGCTGGATTCCCGCCCTGGGCGAATACCGCAGCCGCACGAACTGGACACTGCTTCTCGGCGGCGTCTGCTTCGTCGCGCTGGCCGCCGCGCTGCTCTATCGCGAGAACGTCCGCCAATCCCGTACTCTGCGTCATCTCGCGATCGCGATGGAAGGCGCGGTGAAACGCAACGAACCGATCGCCAGCCGCATTTACGAGGAAGGCGATCTCGGCCTGCTGGCCAACGGAGCTCAGGAGCTGTCCCAGCGGCTTAAGGAAACGATCGAGCAGCTTCATCGGGACAAAGCGTTCCTGAAGGAAACGGTAGCCAACATTTCCCACCAGTTGAAGACTCCCCTTGCCTCTCTCATGATTTACACCGATCTGCTCCAGGACGGCAAGCTCGACGAAGCTCACGCGGCCGAATTCATCGGGAGATGCCGCCGCGAGCTCGATCGGATGGAGTGGCTGATCCTGACTCTGCTCAAGCTGGCCCGGCTGGAAGCGAACGCCTTGGAGCTCAACGTCAAGACCGCGCCTCTGGCCGACACAGTGCGACAGGCAGTCCAATCGGTGAAGAGGTTGGCGGAGGACAAGGGCGTCCGCATCGCGGTCGGGGATTCCGACGATTCGCTCGCCATTCCCCACGACGCCCACTGGCTTGGCGAAGCACTGTCCAACCTGCTCAAGAACGCCGTCGAGCACAGCCCCGCGGGACGCGACGTCGTCGTGGAGTGGGAGCAGACTCATACGTTTACCCACCTTCGCGTGAAGGATCAAGGGCCCGGAATCGATCCCCGGCACTTGCCCCACATCTTCAAGAAGTTTTACCGGACGTCCGGCGAAGGCAGCGGAGTCGGGCTCGGCCTGCCGCTCGCCCGATCGATCGTCGAGAAGCACGGCGGCGTCTTGTCCGCGACCTCCGGAGCGTCGGGAGGCACCGTATTTCACGTCACGCTGCCTCTACATCCTTTTCCGTCGAAGACGGCGTACCTTACGGAACTGTAAGCGAATCCCCCTTCGGCTTGTAAGGAGGCGCCGATATACTGGGTTCATAGACGCCCGACCGGGGCCCGGTCGCGCGCGAATCCATCATCGGAGGACTATAACATGAATGTCATTAGCGTAGACGGCTTAAGCAAGAGCTACGGCAAAGGAACGACTCAGGTCAACGCGCTCCAGGACGTTTCCTTCCAGGTTAACCAGGGAGAATTCGTGGCCGTCGTAGGCGCAAGCGGCTCGGGCAAGAGCACCTTGCTGCATCTGCTCGGCGGCTTGGACAAGCCCAGCGGCGGTTACGTCCATATCGACGGAGAGAACCTGTACGCGTTCAAGGAGAAAGAGCGGGCGGTGTTCCGCCGGCGCAAGATCGGATTCATTTTCCAATCGTACAATCTCATTCCCGTGCTGAACGTGGAGGAAAATATCCAGCTCCCGCTCCTTCTCGACCATCGCCAGCCGGACAAAGCCTACCTTAACGACTTGATCCGCACGCTGGGCTTGCACGAGAGACGGAAGCATCTGCCTTCCGAGCTGTCCGGAGGCCAGCAGCAGCGGGTCGCCATCGGCAGAGCGCTTGCCTACCGGCCGGCCATCATCCTTGCGGACGAACCTACCGGCAACCTCGACAGCGCCAACGGGCGGGAAGTCATCGAGCTGCTGAAGCTCTCGGTGCGCCAATATCACCAGACCGTCATCATCATCACTCACGATATGAGTATCGCCGCCGAGGCGGACCGCGTTCTCCACCTTCAAGACGGCAGACTTCAGAGCGACACTCGGAGTCTCGGGAGGGGCGTATGAGAAGCTATGGCGCGATGGCGGGAAAATATTTGAAGCAGCAGCGCAAGCGGACGATTCTGACGATCGTCGGCATCGTTCTGTCCGTCGCCCTCATCAGCGCGCTCGGAACGATGGGTCAGACGCTCAAGGACAATCTGATCCAGAACACGAAATACGAGCGCGGGGCATTCTACTTCGGCTATGACAAGCCGACCCCCGAACTCTACGAAACCCTGCGCAAGCATGTGCTCGTCGATCAATTGGGCTATTACAGGACCGGGGAACGCAGCCCGCTGGAAAATTCGATCGCCGTGACGGTAGAGGAAGCGGATGGAGAGGCGTTGAAGCTGCTCCCGATCCATCTGTACCAAGGTCGGCTGCCGACCGCTCCGAACGAGCTTGCGGTAGAGCGATGGATACTGGACCGCCTGCCGGGAACTCCCGGCCTGGACGGCTCGGCGAGGTTGGTCGGGCCCGACGGAGAACAAAGGGATTATCGCATCGTAGGCATTCTTAACAACGAGAAGAGGAGCCAGGTCAACGGCACTTCGAGGGCGTTCACTTTGGCAGACCCGGCGAGCATGCCGATCGACGATAAAGCGATTCTTCTCCTGACGCTGAAATCCGGCGTGGATATTAGCGATCAGATCGACGTGTTCTCCAAGCTTAACTCCAGCCTGTTCACGAACAACACGCTTCTGGCCTATATGGGGGAATCCGGGGACGACAATCTGAACACGGCGCTCGCCGTCATTTTCGGAACGTTGATCGGCCTTGTCGTACTGTCCACCGTCGCCGTGATCTACAACGCCTTCCATATCGCGGTTCTGGAACGCGTTCGCCAGTTCGGCTTGCTTCGCACGCTGGGCGCCACGCCCGCGCAAATCCGCAATCTGGTGCTGCGGGAAGCGACCGTACTCTCCACGATCGGCGTCCCCGTCGGCCTGCTGATCGGATGGTTCGGGCTTTGGTTCGCGCTGTGGCTCATGACGCAGGCCGGATTGAAAATTCTCATGATGGAGACGTTCGAGCTGACGTTCCACTGGTGGATCTTCGCGGGCAGCTTCGCGATCGGCTACATCGCCGTTTATCTCGCCGCTTGGCTGCCGGCGCGCAAGGCCTCGAGCGTCTCTCCCGTCGATGCCGCGAAGGGCGCAGGAGGCATCGTCCGCGAATCTTACCGGCGGGCGCGGATTCCTTCCCTGCTGTACCTCGCCGGAGTCGAAGGCCGCATGGCTTCGAACAACATTCGCCGCAACCGGACCAAATTCCGGATTACGACTTTCTCGATCGTCATCAGCATCATGCTGTTTATCGTGTTTCACTATTTTACGCAGCAGACATTAACGATGACGACAACGACGAACGAGGACGATCGAATCGCCTTCCAGCTTACCCGGACCGCCATCCCGGACGAGAACGGAATGCGGCCGGCGGCCGGCGAGCTGATTCCCGACGAGATGGCGAGCGAGATCGGAGCGCTCCCCGGAGTGGAAGCCGTCTACGGAATATACGACCGAATGGTTCTTCCTTCTCTCGTTCCGGAAACAAAGCTGAACGGCGATCTTCTAACGGATACGGCGGTGAGATACGAGAAAACGAACTTAGGCGGAGAAGGAACCCACCGCGTTCCGACACGAGTACTGCTCTACGACGAGGCAAGACTTAAGCAAGCAGCTAAGTACTTGCATTCGGGAACGACCGATCCCGAGATGCTGGCGGAAGGCGATAACGTGCTGCTCATTCAGACCGTCAGGCCCATTCAGAACAGCGGAAAGAAGAGAATCATGGACATGACCCGGTATCGCGTCGGAGACCGAATCTCCGTCTGGACCAACTCCGGTTCGGCCGGGGAAGAGCCGGAAGTGCACGAGCTTACGGTGGCGGGCATTCTGACGGAATCTCCGTTCGATGCTTCTTACCAAGACAGCTCGCTGACGATCATCGGAACGCAGCCGACGTTCGTCAAGCTGCTGGAGGCCGCCGCCGGCCAATACCCCCCATCGGAGTTCGACGCCGAAAGGCACGGTCTGGAGATCGCGCTTCGGGACGGCGCGGACCCGGAGCCGATTCGGGCAAAGCTGCTGGACGTTGCGCGCGCCCATTCGGGCAGCAATCTGATCGATTATGCCGAGAATCAGAAGTCTGCCCGTAATTTCAACGTGCAGATGCGGATCTTCGTCTACGGCTTCCTGGTAGTCATCGGTGTCATCGGCAGCCTCAATATCGTCAACACCGTGCAGACGAACCTGCTGCTGCGCCGCCGGGAGATCGGCCTTCTGCAGGCGGTCGGCATGACGATGGGACAGATCCGGAAAATGGCGACCGCGGAAGGAATATGGTTCGGCGTCATCGGCAGCTTCTGGGGCATTCTGCTCGGCGTCCTGATGAGCAGCTTCCTCCACAAGCAGCTGAACACCGTCCAGGGCTTTCCGTTCGAATTCCCTTGGGGAGCGTCATTGATCGCCTCCGGCGCCGCCCTGATCGTCGGCTTGATCTCGGTACAAGGGCCGCTTAGAAAGATGGAGAAGGCGAACCTGCTCGAGGAATTACGGGAAGAAGCATAGGCGCGCTCGTCATAAAAAGGCGACCCCTTGTCCGTTCTCCTTATATGGAGATACGCAAGGGATCGCCTTTTTTATTCGTCGGCTTTGGCCGGCCCGCAGGACTCGCGCACGACCAGCTCCGTCGGCACGATCGCTTCGGGCGAAGCCAGCGTCTCATCGGTAATGAGCTCGTCCAGCAGTTCAATCGATCTCCGTCCGATCGTCATCATATCCTGGCGCACCGTCGTGAGCGCAGGCTTCACGTAAACGGCCAGCTCGATGTCGTCAAACCCCAGCACCGAGATGTCCTCCGGCACGGACAGTCCCGCTTCCCGGATCGCCTCGATCGCCCCGATCGCGCTCATATCCGAGCAGCAGACGACGGCCGTCGGCGGCTCCGGCAAAGCCAGCAGCCTCCGCATCGCCGCGTATCCCGCCTCGCGGGTGAAATCCCCTTCGGCCGCGTATTCCTCGCGATATGGAATTCCCGCCTGCGCCAAGCCCGCTCTGAACCCTTCGAACCGGTGCACATTTACGTAAGAATCTTTGTTGCCGCTAATATATCCTACTCTGCGATGATTCAGATCGGCCAAGTAAGCGACCGCACGTTCCGTTGCCTCCCGGTTATCCGAGGTGATATATCCGGCGCGGCCTTCGCGGATGTCCAGATCGATAAACACGGCGGGAATGCCGGATTCGATCAGCTCTCCGAAATCCGTGTTTTCATGCTGGAAGCCGAAGACGACGACTCCCTCGACGTTACGGCTCTGGCAATGCCGCACGAAGCTGTACTCCTTGCTCCAGGACACCTGCGCCAGATAGATCAGATCGTAGCCTCTCGTCTGCAGAGCCTGCTCCATCCCCGCCACTATACGCGTGAAGAAAGGATGCGCCAGTCCCGTCGTCAGGAAAATCCCGATCGTCATCGAACGGCGGCCTACCAGCGACCGGGCGGCCAGATTCGGCCGGAACTGCAGCTCCTTCACGTATTTCAACACTTTCTGCTTCGTCTGCTCGTTGACCGTCGTATAGCCGTTTAACACTTTGGACACGGTCGCCACCGACACTCCGGCCGCTTTCGCCACATCCCGTATGTTGGTCGCCATTCCCCGTCCTCCCACGTCTCCGCCAATCTACCTCTTGATGTTACCATAAGGCCGACGGGAGTTGCTACAGACAACGTACCGAATCGTCGCATATCGCCCCTTACCGATCGTTCTATTTTCAAACCTAATCTGGTATACTTCACTTCATAACTCGGATTAGTAGGCTATAACCAAGGAGACGAATTCCATGACACAATCCCTTATCGCGCAATGGCACCGGGAGATCGACGACAAGCTCGGCGAACGGATCATCGGCTGGCGCAGATATTTGCATCAGCATCCCGAGCTTTCCTTCGAGGAGAAGCATACTCCCGCCTTTATCGCCGCTGAGCTGAACAAGCTCGGGCTTGAAGTACGCACGGGCGTTGGCGGCGGAGGCGTGGTCGGCTTGCTGCGCAGCGGACGGCCGGGTCCGACGATCGCGCTGAGAGCCGACTTCGACGCGCTTCCGATCCAGGATGAGAAACAAGTCGAATACGCATCCACCGTTCCCGGAGTCATGCACGCCTGCGGACACGACGGGCACACCTCCTCGCTCCTCGGCGTCGCGTCGCTGCTTAGCGAACAGCGGGATTCGCTGAGCGGATCGATCGTGTTCCTGTTCCAGCATGCGGAGGAGAAGCCGCCGGGCGGCGCTCAAGCGATGGTCGCCGACGGCTGCCTGGACGGGGTCGACGCCGTGTACGGCATCCACTTGGCCACCGAGCTGCCCGTCGGCCAATTCGGCCTATGCGACGGCACCTTCATGGCTGCGGTGGACGCCTTCACCCTCCATGTAGAAGGCAAGGGCGGTCACGCCGCGCGCCCGCACGAATCCGTCGATTCCATTGTGATCGCCTCCGAGCTCGTCGGAAAGCTGCAGCAGATCGTCAGCCGCAGAGTCAGTCCGCTGCAGCCGGCCGTCGTGAGCATCGGCAAAATCCAGGGCGGCACCGCCTTTAACGTCATCGCCAGCAGAACGCTGCTTGAAGGGACAGTACGCACATTCGATCCCCAAGCGAGAACGTTGATCGAACAGGAGATAAGGACCATCACCGAGGGTGTTGCCCTCTCCTCCCATGCGTCCATCCGCGTCGACTATACGCACGGTTATCCGTCGTTGGTCAATCATTCCGCGGAAACCTCCATCGCCCGGAAAGCGATCTCAGATACGCTTCGAGACGCCGTCATCGTAGATTTGGAGAAACGCATGGGTGCCGAAGATTTCGCTTACTATTTGCAGCATAAGCCGGGAACCTTCTTGTACGTTGGCGCAAGAGGAGAGGATGAGCGGACCCGCTTCCCGCATCACCACCCCCGCTTCGATATCGATGAGCGCGCGCTCCTGCTGTCGGCCAAAGCCTTCCTGAGCATTGTCGGACATTATTTAATCGATCGTTCATAAGAGACTCTGCGTAGAGACGCCTTTCCTTTCGGGAAGGGCGTTTTCGCCGTTTCGAGAAAAAATGACGATTTCAACCCTGCCGATGGACCCTTGTTTTTCCTTTTTTCATTCGCTAGAATAAGAACAAACGTTCTTGTTTGGAGAGTGGTATCTTGTGGTTAACTCAACCGTTATCGATAAGTGCGTCGGACGAAAGGTCGATTTGATCTACGTAGACACGAGCGGCAAGTTCACGATGCGCCGGGTCGATCTTTTCTCGGTCCGCAACGGCAAGGCGCGCGTATACGACGTCCGGAAGCGCGGATTTCGCACGCTGGTCGTCGACCGGATTTTGGCGGTTCAGGCTTGCTCCTCGGCCGGAAACTAAAGAAAACCGCGCATAGGCGCGGTTCTGAACATGTATGGAATGGCGGCCCCGGCCAGAATCGAACTGACATCTACCCTTTAGGAGAGGGTTGCTCTATCCGTTGAGCTACGGAGCCACAGCAATGAACATTATAACATAAATTCTTTTACTCGCCAAAACAGATTTTCCTAGAGAAAATGCGTTATGTGACAATCTCTTCCCGGCCATCCATGCCGATTTGGTCATAGGGTCGGATTCGAAGCAGAAAGGACTGCCCTCGGGCAGTCCTTTCTTGCCTACTTAGAGTTGGTTACAATTAGCCCTTGCGCGGTCAGCGCGCGGAGCACGATAACGGCAGCCTCCGCCCGCGTGGCGGTCGCTTCGGGACGCAGCTTGCCTCCGCTGCCGCCCTGAAGCAATCCGTTCTGAACCGCATAAGCGATTTGCAGCAGCGCCCACCCCGATACGCGATCGGCGTCGGCCATTCCGTCGAGCACGGCCTGCGCGTTCAGCTTGATCGCCGGATCGACGCGAAGCGCGCGGAACAGCATGACCGCCATCTCCTCGCGTGTTACCGGATCGCCCGGACGGAACCGTCCGCCCGCTCCTTGCACGATGCCGGCCTCGGCCGCCCGGGAGACGAACGGCGCATACCAGGCGTTCGGCGCCACATCGCCGAACTCCGCAGCTGCTCCGACCGCGGCATCGGCGCCGAGCAACGGCATCAGCAGCTTCACGAACTCGGCGCGGGTGATGCGCCCGTTCGGACGGAAGGAGCCGTCCGGATCGCCGCTGGCAATGCCGCGCGCCGCCAGCGCTTCGACATCGACGCGGCTCCAATGATTCGCCAGATCGCCGAACGTTATCTCGGAGAGCAGCACCGCGTAAACGCCGGGCTCCTCCGTCTCAACCGTCGCTGTACGATTCGTCCCGTCGACGATACCGCCGACGTAGATCCACTTGGTCCGGTCTGCTTCATCCTGACGGTATATGCCGAGTTTGCGAATGTCCGCCCCGCGGAGCATATCCTCGCTGTACGCGATCGTCAGCTTGCCCGCGGCGGTCAAGCGGCCGCCTTCCGGTTCAAGCTTCCATTCATACGCCTCCGACAGCAGCCGCAGATGACCAGAAGCCGGCGTTGGCGCATCGCCGTGCCGTGTGGCTGCGACTTGTTTCGCCGGTCCTGCCGCTCCGGCAGGCAGCCACAGCTTAAACGCCCCGTCAAAAAACTTCAGCTCTCCGGCAACCGTTCCAATGTCCGCGCGCTCTGTATCGGCGCTGCCTGGATGACCGGAATTGCCCGGGTTGCCGGTATTTCCGGGATGGCCTGCGCCTCCCGGATTGCCCGGTCCGCTTCCGGCTTTCGTCGTCGCGTTCAGCGTCTGCGGCGGAGAGGCGTTGCCCGCGTTGTCGACGGTCCAGATCGCGATCTCGTACGCCGTGGACGGCGCCAGGCCGTTGATCGTGTGGCGGCCGGCTCCTTTCGGAACGGATATCGGAGCGGAAGCTGTCGTGTCTCCTTGCTTCGTCCACCGGATTACGACGTTCGCCAGATCGTTGTCGGTCGGGTCCGTCCATGCGATACCGATGCTGCTCGCAGCCGGAGTCGCCGCAACGGCGATGACCGATCCCGGAGGCACGAAATCGCGGGAGGCCGGCTGTACTCCTGCCGTACCGAACGTGGTTGACGCTTCGCCGAATCGATCATGGATATCGTAGGAGCGCACCTCGACCTCATAGTTCGTATTGGCTTCGAGCCCCTCCAACAACGCGAACGTCCTTACGTCCGACAGTTCGACCAGTGCATGTTCCCCGCTCGAGCCGGACTTCCGGTAAGCGACGACGAGTCGGTTCGGTTCCGTATCGCCAGGCAGCTTCCAGGTGAGAAGCGCGGAGCCGCTGTCAGCTTCAGCCTGCAGATCAAGCACCCCTGCCGGTCCCGTCCCCTCATCCGTCACCTCGAATGTTTCCTCGTACGGTTCGACGAGGGGGACGCCGGCGTAGCTCGTCAGCCCGCCATCGACGTAAATCCGATAGGCGCCGTTCGCCAGAGGTGCATCAGGCGTGAAGCGAACGCGCTTGGAGTCGCCGTCGGTCACCGATCCTGCGACCGCCCACGTACCCGGCACGTCGCCTTCATTGTCGATAACGGCCAGCAATCGGCCCGATACCGCATCGCCGTCTACGTGACGGTCGAACAGAATATCGACATAAGCGCCCCCGGGAGCCGCCTCGACCCTGACCGGCTTAGCCGGCAGCGTCGACATCAGCGGGATGTTGACGTCGAAGTGAGGCGGAAGTACGATCAATTCCTCGCTCTCCGCCGGGAGATACCCTTCCTTCTCATACCTCACCTTCCACTTGCCTTCCGGCACATCCCATGCGTAGCGGCCATCCGCATCCGTATACAGCGGATTGTCCTGTCCGTACCATTCCGAGTTCCATACGTCCCAGCGTTCGGCTTCCTCGTTCCAACGAAGCGCAGTCGCCCGAACGCCTTCGATGCGGTTATCCTCGGATACTTCGTACACATAGCCGCTCGGATCGTAAATCCATTCCGGATCGGCAATCTTCCGCTTCGGCTTCGGAGCCGGCTTCTTGCAATAGCGGTCTTCATTCATGATATCGGCTTCCAGTTCATCGATCATTCCTTGCAACTGGGCGTCCAGTAACTTGCCCGTCATATTGCTTACAAGGAACAGCGCGACGGTGCCGATACCGAACGTGGCCGGACCCGCGACTGCCCCGGCAACCATGATTGCCGCCTTGGTCAGTTCCACTGCGATCAGATGATTTTTCAGGAAATGGATATGATGGTGATACACATCCTGAAGACGCGGGTCGCAATTAAGCGCGACGTAGTCCATCAGCCCTTCCAAGCGGGAGAGTACGTCCCCGCTGCCGCGGCCGTCATAGACGGTCCAAGCGGAGTCGATCGTCTTCCACGTATTCGTCCCCTGCTCTTTGCCGAAGAAGACGACGACGCGCGTTGCGATTGCGCCGATCCCGCTGCTCAGCGCGCGAACCTCCGCTCCTTTGTCCACGGTGCCGGACGACTTCAGCGCTGCGGTCGTCTGCGCGTCGGCTCCGGCCGCCAGCAACGCCATCGCCTCGCCGACGTTTAATCCGCCTTGAAGCGCCGACTCTTGCAAATAGCCGGTCATTTCGATGCGCAGCACCCCGTTATTGAAGGAAGGACTCAGGTTTAGGCCATATACCGGAACTCCGGTCTCTTCAGCCAGCGCCAAGTCGGCTGCCGTCGGCGTGTAGGTCGTGCGCTCCAGCGAAGCCGTTACCTTCATGTCGACATCGCCTTCGGCGCCGGGCAGCTTGCCTTCGTAGGTCATCGACTGCCGGCTTCCGTCCGGGCTTCGCTGCGACACGGTCAAATTGCTCGTTGTCGCATCGCGGAAAGCGGGCGGCAGCGCGGCGCGGATTTCGGCAGACGGAGGTACCCGGCCGTTCCATCCCGTCGGCGCCTCCTGCGTACGGTAGTCAATACCGATCGGACCCGGCTTCGCCGTCCCGCTCACCACGGCCGTATGCACGCCGTCTTTCAGAGAAGCCTCGACGCGAGCGTCGCCCAGATAGAACGCGACATCACGAACCCGGTCCGGATGATTAAACTTAACCGTCATCACGAACGGCAAAGTCGGCGCGAACACATAAGGGAAGCGAGGCACGCTCTCCCGAGGGTCCAGCACGATTTTACGGCCGTCGGTTTGCTGCATCGTGAAGGAGATCGGTTCGACGTGATTCTCGTCGTAGTCCACCGTTCGCGGCTCGCTGCTCCAGGACTTAGCTCCAAGGGAAGCGACGGCGCGCAGTTGCCAACGATTGGTGGTCTCTCCGTTCATCGCCGCCTTGATCCCCCATCGGCCGGCCGAAGTCGTCTCCGCCGCTCCGACTACCAGATCTCCCGCGTATACGACGACGCGGCTTCCGGCCGGCGCCGTTCCCGTCACTCGGAATTCGCGATAAGCGGTGCGTTCCGGCGCAACCAGGGTTACCTGCGCAACGGCGGCGCGGGCGAATCCGATCTCTTCCTCGACCTGCGCGCCTCCCCGAGTGAACGCCATGCGAGGCGACACATCCAGATGGCCTCCCGACCATTCGCTCGGCAACAACAGCGAGTACTGAATCGTTCCCGCGCCCTGAACGGGCACGTTTCCTAGATCAAGAGTATACCCGCCGTTCTTCTCGGTCGGCGATGCGGGCTGCCCGTTCCATACGACGCTGCCGGGAACGAGTGTTGTCCCGGCGGGCGCATCCAGCCGGACGGCCGCCGATCCGGCTTGCACGGAGCCCCAGTTGCGATAGCCGATTCGGACTGTAACGGTTGTGCCGGGAACGGCGTTGGAAGTGCCGAGCAGCGCATAGTTGCCCTCCCGTCGGGCAAACGCGCCCGCCGGCTCCAGACCCAGCTCGCCCAGATCGATCTCGTCGTTGTCATTCAGCTCGAAGGTGCGAATCACCGTTACGCCGGATCTCGCATATTGAGCTCTAAGCTCGTAAAGCCCTTTTCCCGGCAGGTCGATCGAGAATCGGCTGTCGGACACCGTCGCAGACGCCGCGTATTGCCGACTTCCGGAGTTATCCAGCTTGTAGACGGTCAATAATGCCGGCGTCTCGGTCAAGCTGCCGTCGACGTTGCTTCGCAGCCGCTGAAGTCTCAGCTCCGTCTCGACGCGCCGATCATCGTCGATGACGACCTCGACGCAGCCCGAATCGTATCCGCCTTCTGCACCGTTCGCGCATACGTTCACCTTATCGCCTACAGCGGCATAGACAAGCAGCGGATGATAACCTCCCGCTCTATGGCCCGTCGTATGAATATGGAAATGGACAAATTCCCGCCAATCCAGCTCATAAGGCCCGATCCAGGCGCCGCTAACGTCTTCCGTGTACAAATTCAGTTTAATGACCGCCGGCACCGGCTTGTTGAATCGGAAATCGTGCCGCAGCGTCTGGCCGCTCTCCGTTATTAATCTTACCCAGCCTCCGCTGAACCCGCCTTCGATCGACACCTGCAGCTGAGCGTCCCCCGCCGGGACCGACAGCGAATACTCCCCATTCTCGTTGGTGACGGTCTGGAAGTTGCTCCCGCGGGAGGAGACCTGCACTGTCGCGCCGCGAACCGGTTTCCCTTCCGGATCGACGACCGTTCCCGCGATCGCGGCGTCGGTGCGCAGCGGAATCCGGATCGACTCGTTCTGGCTGCCCCCCCTAAGCTCCAAGATCAGCTCGACCGGAGCGTACACCGGATCGGACGGAGTAGCGACGATCTTCGCCTGCCTGCCGGTCATCTGCCGGAAGGGCGCGAACGTCAGCCAGCCGTTCTGCAGCGTCGTCCCGGCGGCTATCGTGCGTCCCGATTCGTCGGAGACGACTACATGCACTCCGCCGAACGAGCCCCGCTCGTTTGTAAAAGAAAGCGTCAAGCTGGCTGGCAGCATCGGCGTGACCTGGACGGTTCTCCGATCGCCCGGCCGCACGTCCAGAGAAGGCGGCCGCTCCGGATTTTCGCTAAGCAAATCGACCCCGCCCGCGCCGATCAGCACAAACGTATAGTCGTTCGCGGGCGGCAGTCCCCTGAACTCGATCGTCGATCTGCCGCCAAGCACCGCCGTCTGGTTCGCAAAGGCGGAAGCGCTCCGTATGGTCAGCTGGCCATCTTCAGGAGCCGCATTGCCAGCCACCTCCACGATCGCCGTCGCGCCGACCGGGATTGGTTTCCGCAGCGCCTCCTTCTCCAGCACGCTTCCGTCCGCCGTCTTCAGCGTGCCTTTCAGCGACAACAACTCGGCGGCGAGTTCCGGCACTTCCAACTCACCGGTGTAGACGCCGGGAGCCGTATTGTCTTCTGTCAGATTGACGCGCTTGGATCTCTGGACTCCATCGCTATCCGTATACTCAAGCAGAACCGCTACGGATTCGGAGTCGACACCCGGCTCTCCCGTCAGTCGGAGAGCGATCTTTTCCTTCTGTCCGGCGTATTCCCGGAAATACAGCGGCGTCGTATACGAGAACGAACCGAGTCCGCCAGCAATCGTTATCGTCTTCTCCACCGAGAAGGGCGAAGCTGTACCGCTGAAGAGACGGTGGACGGCATACGTATAGGTCATGCCGGGCTGCGCCGTCCGATCCGTATACGCGCGCGTTGCCGCGCTGACATTGTCGGCCAACGTCTCCCACTGGCCGTTGCCTTGCTTGCGCACGACGCGGAAGGCATCGACGTCGCTTCCCGGCGCCGGATCGCCCCATTCGAGCCCAATCTCCGTGCCCTGCGCGGACAGTACCAGATCCGCCAATACCGCCTCCGAAAGCGAGATTCGCTGCAAGTACAATCCGGATTCGATGCGTTCGCTGCCGCGAACCATGTTCATCATCGTGGATCTGAAGGCAGCGCGCGTGGCGTCGCCGCTTAACAGACCGAGATCCGAACCGGCTGTGATCGGCAAAGCGGGATCGTAAGGAACGCTGACTTGCGAGGCTTGCTGCGTCATCCGGTCCCACAGGAACAAATTGCTGATGCTGTCCGTATCCCCAGGCACGATATGCTTGCCGGAAGAACCGAATAGCACGTAACGCCCGTCATCGCTCAGACCGTAAGGAGCCATGGAGTCCAGCGTCATCGGACTGCCCGCAGGAATTTCGATCAGCGGGACGGGCGCGGTGCCGGCCGGCGCTTCCGAGTCGAATACGAGAGTTCGGTTGGTCAGGGTTGTGTTGATCCGGAACGTCGCATTGAACACGACGTGACGGCCGCTTGCATCCATATAAGGCGAGCTTGCCGACACGTAGCTGCCCTGGATCAGGCCGCTGATCCAGACGAGCCGAGGCTGCTCCGGATTCCGTCGGTCATACCAATACACGTCGGAGCTGCCGTTCTTATCGCCGTCGGCCAGATCCGTGAAGGTTTCGAACATCATCACCTTGCCGTTCGCGCTGAGATCCGTTCCACTGCCGGCGATGCGCGGCGATTGGCCGTCCGGCATGTACAACGGCGCCATCGCCCGGCTTCGGGTATCGTAGGTTGCCGCATAATAGCCCGTGCCGGAAGGAGGCGATTGGACGATATTGCGGGCGTTCGTGCTGAACACGATCGTGCTGCCGTCAGCGCTGATAACCGGGTCCGAACTGTCGCCGTCCTGGCCTTCGCTGCGGACCGGAACGGTCAGCCTCGTCAATGAGGTATCGCCGGGTTCATCGTAAACGCCGTTATCGTTCACGTCCCGATCCAGCAGGAATACGTCCCATTTGCCATTCGTATCCGGCGTGTTCGCCAGCAAATTCGAGGCTCGCGAACCGAATGCGATGTAACGTCCGTCTCCGCTGATCGTGCCGAAGTTCGAATTGGAGTTGCCCAGCTTGCCGTCGTCGCTGCGGCTGACGAGCATGACGGCCCCTCGCTCCGCGTCATACATGTACAATTGGGTAGTCGAGCTGTACGCATCGTATTGCTGGCGGTCATCCTCCGGGACGAGCCCGATCATGTTGGTCAAAAATAGCGTATACCGTCCGTCGTCGCTGACGTCGACGATACTGGGACTGTGTCCAGGCGCAGGTTGACCCGTTTCTCGTTGCACGTCGATCCTTACGATCGCCGGACCGTTCGGCAGCCTGCTTTGCATCCAAGCGCCTTCGCCGCGATTGCCGTCGCCGTCGACGATGACGACCGAAAACTCGTAAAACGAGCCGTTCTCCAAATTCGTCACGGGTGCCGAAACGACGCTGCGCGGGTACAGGGGCGACTCATAGACGGCGCCGCCCGGCTTGCGCCAGCGCACTTTCGCGCCGACGACATCGGGCTCCGGCGGATACGTCCAGGAGACGAGCGCCCCTCCAAGCTCCGGCGCCGCGGTTACGCCCGCAGCGGACGGGGGCGTCGTCTCCCGAGCGGCCAGCGTCGTCGCCGTCGACTCTGCCGTCCACTCCGACCAGACGTAACCGGGCGTCCCCGCCGCCACGCGATAACGGTGCGCCGTTCCCGGAGCCAACCCGTCCGCGGCGAACGACGTAGAAGCCGTAATGCCCGCTACCCGGCCATCGATCGATATCTTGTACCAGGCCGCTCCCGGCACAGCCGGCCAGCTCAGCGCAATATAAGTTCCGCCTGGCGCGGCGGTCACCGATGCGCCTCCCGGCCATTCCGGAGCAGCGGCATCCGTCGGCAGCGCCACGGCATACAAATCACGGACGGCATCCGACTCGGCCGTCTCCGTCATATTCGTCGCGCTCGTCTCGAACACGACGGTAGCTCCATCCGCGCTCAACACTGCCCGATCCGCCGGCTGATCGGCATTGCCGCCGCCCGCCGTCTTGCTCACCCACCTTGTCACACCGGTAATCCGGTCACGCACGTAAACGTCCGTCCTGCCGCCGTCGGCCGGATCGAATGCGCCGTCGGTATGAAACGCTATGTAGCGACCGTCCGCGCTGATCGAAGGATCGTAGGCGTCCACAGGGACCTGCTGCCCTTGGCCGTTCAGGCTGGCCAGCTCCGTAGTGCCATTCACGCGATCGTAGACGTACACGTCCTGAACCTGCTGCGTATCCGCCGGAACGATATTGTTCGCCTTGGACAGATAAGCGACATAACGCCCGTCCGCGCTGATAATCGGATAATAGCTGTAATGATTGCCGCGTTGACCTGTCGGTGACCGGCTGATCATCTTCATCTCATCCAGGGCGGCATCGTACAAATAGACCGCCCGGTCGTTGCTGCCGATCGTCGTCCTCGTATCGTCGGGCACGATTTTCGTGCCGATCGAATCGAAGGCGATGTAGCGGCCGTCCGCGCTGATCGACACCCTCGAACGGAACGTCTCGTAGATGTAGGTCTGTTGAGCCACGCGCTTCACCGTGCCGGTCCGCCGATCCAGACGCCAGATGTCATGCGTTCCGCTAGAGGCGGGCTTGCCCGCATAAGCGACATATCGACCATCGGCGCTGACCCCGTAAGAGCTGCCCGCTCCGGCGAATTCCGAGCCTGAGACGAAGGATGCGATCCGCTGTACGGAATCTGTAACCGCATCGTAGAGGAATAGATCCTCGTGATTATTCGTATCCCCGCTAACCAGATTCGTCGCCTTCGACGTGAACAACACATATGACCCGTCGAAGCTCACATGGGGCGCATAGCTATCGCCGTTCGATTGTACGCCTCCCGCTCCGAAGCTGATCCGCTTCGTCGTGCCAAGCTGCCGATCGTGAAGGAATACGTCCTGCCTGCCATTCGTATCCCCGGCCACGAGATTCGAGCCGGTCGACGCGAACGCGACATAACGACCGTCGCCGCTCACCGACGCGGACTTGCTGTCTCCTGACCCAGGCGCCCCTCCGACAGCGGCGCTGATCTTGACCGGCAGACCGTATACGGCATCCGTGACCGAGAAGTTGCCTTCATCCCCGTATACGACATTGTCGATCGAAGCGACTTCTTCACCTTGCAGCTCTCCGCTCAGCTGCCCGATCCATTCAGCGAACGAAGCCATTCCGTCTTCCTCCGGCCGCTCCTGTGCCATGGCTAGTTGTTCGATGCTGCTCGTAAACAACGATGCCGTAAGCAGCAGGGTCAACCCGAATTTTCCCGTGCGCCGCCAACGGCTCTTGAAGCTCTGCATCCATCTGCTTGTCATCGATCCGCTCCCTGCTTTCCGATAGGTATGCAACACTGGTCCCATTCCTCCCTTTATCCGACGCGAGCCGCTAGCAGCCCTTGTCCACTCCCGGCGCGGTCACCCCGACACGGGCGGACGATCCGGCACAATGAACCGCCCTCGCGGAAACCGGTTGGACTCATGCGAGGGGTACTCCTATCAGCGTAAGGATCCCCTGTAATCCCGTCTAGTGAGCGGTTGTCATCGATTTTGTCATGGCAGTCACTTTTTTTCGCCGCGAGTCATAGGCCCTCTATAAGAAAAAACGGCCCCTTCACTGAGGGACCGGACCTGGACAGACTTTTTATAACGCCGAATTATTAATCTGCTTCACATAAGGGCTCGCGCCGGTAACGGTAACGTTGTTGAACACGTTGCCGGCCAATGTGAGAGAATCGTTCTGGTTAAGCCAGTAGCCGTTCACATTCGTATTCTCCAGGTAGCTGCCGGAAACGATCGCTTTGTTGCCGTTGTTGGCCTTGCCGATGACGGCGTCTTGGAATTGGCTGTCCGTCACGACCGTATTGCCCTCCAGAACCGTTCCCAGACGATGGAAACGACAGCCCTGAACCGTAATCTTGCGCGGATAAGCGGCCATGCTGGAGCCGAACTGAATGTCCGTGGCGCCGAGCAGCGTGCTCTTGGCCCGCAAAAATTGGCTTCCCGAGACATGCGTACCTTCGAAGCGCGCCGAACCTTCGATCAACGTCAACCCTTCGATCGTGTTCGGGCGTCCGGCATAGTTCTGGGGAACGAGTACGGACACATCGTAGTTTTTCACCGTAATGTTGCGCATGACCGCGCCCGTCGCCAGCACGCTGAATTTCGGAGTCAGAGCATTGTCCGGACGCCAGTCCCGCTCCACGGTCACATTAGAGATATAGCAACGTCCGTAATTGTACCGGCTGATATTAAATCCGGGTTCTCCCGCATCCGTAACGGTCACCGGCGTTCCGCCCTTCGTCTCCGCAACTTGGAAGCTCGTAGAAGTCATGTTGACCGTGTAGTACAGCTTGTCCACGCTAATCCCGGCGGGAACTCTGCCTGCCCACTGCTCGAAGCAGATTTGCGCGCCGTTGCCCATTCCGTGGGGGGACGCGTAAGTGAAAGTCCCTGTCGAGACATTAACCGCAGGCGTTCCGAAATACCCGTATACGCTGGAGCCGTAGAAGCTGCCGTCCTTGATCTGGATGTTCTGCACGACAGCGCCTCGCACATCGAGCAGCTTTAGGTTGCCTTTGTAGAACACCCCGCCATTGACGAAGTGATCCCCCTGCACCCATAGCTCGCACTCGATAAACGTATTGTTGAGATACTGGATAAACCGGTAGTTCGGATACGAGCAGACGCCTCCGACATTGTAGCCTTCGAACGTATTGTTTTCCAGCGTGATATAATAGCCGTCGCAGTTGACGAAGTGACCTTTGTGATTGCTGTAGATATGGTTGTTGGAAATGTAGATGCGGTGGTTGAGCTCCAAGCCGATCGGCTGATCGGGCGTCTTGAACGGAATGTTGCTCTCCCCGACCATCGATTCCACGTCGATGCCGAACATCGGGGCCGTGCCGTTGCGGAAATCGCTCGTTACGCCGTCCTCGTCCAGTCCGATATGGTGAATCTCGTTGTTGTAGACGTAGACGTCGTTCGAGCCGCACAGCGAGACGCCCTGCCTCCGGCAATGATGGATATCGCAGTTGCGGATGGTAATGTGCTGTCCCATTTCTTCCTGCGTGTAGTCGTTCGGATCAGGATGATGCTGCTGGACTCCGACCATGATGCCGTCCCCGACGCATGAGTAGATTTCGACATCGTCGATCAAAATATGATTGGCCCCGTACAGCCCGATTCCATGCCCGCCTTCATGGGTGTAGTACATGTTGTCCACCTTCATGCCCAGGGCGGCAATGTCGGGATCGGTCAGCCCCAGTCCGGTAATATTGATGGCGAAGATCATTTTGTTGTTTGCGCTCATGTCCGGGTTCAGAAACCAGCCTCGGCCGGTCGGAGCGCCCGGAGCGAACTGTCCGTTGTTTCTGTAGTCGACGAAATTGGCGCTGGATACGGAATCCTTGTACTGGTAAAAATAATAGCCCGATACCGCCAATCCGTTCGTATTCCACAGCCTGAAGGTCGATAGCAATCCGGGATGCTCATAACGATCCAGCACCTCGCTGCGAATCCAGTTCGGATCGCTGTTGAGAGATCCGTCCGGGTTTACGCCGCCTCTCTCGAATCCGACGTAAATTTCATAGACATGCGTCTCCTTGTCTCCTACGATCGTCCCTCCGGTAATTTTGCAGTCATGAACCCCTTTCAGTTGGAAAACGTTATAGTTCGGCGACGAATTGCCCTCCATTTCGACAACGCAATCTTGTGCCATTTCGAAGTGGAGACCGCTAGGGACAATGATCGCGGAAAATGTAGCCGGGTCCAGCTTCACCATGTAATGCCCGCCGGACAGCAACACGTGATTATACCCTTCCGCCATGGCCCACGCGATCGCAGCGTTGATTCCCGCGGTTGTCTCCGCCGCGTGCGTTCCGTCATTGTAAATTCCGAACTCCGTCAAGTCGATCCGATACGATGCGCTCTTTTCTTGCGACAACTTTAACCACCCCCATAGATGTCGAGCTTTCGATTTCGGCTCGCAGGACATGCTATGAGAGCTTCTCTGCTCCCGTTCCAAATTTCCATGAACGGCTTGAACGTCAAAAAGCCCCCGCCGGCTTGGCGAGGGCTTCCCGTCTTCTATCTCTCTATATTTAGAATTCTTCTTCGAATCCGCCGAACATGCCGCCCATTTCCGCTTGAACCTCTTCCATGGTCATGATTTCTTCGGCTTTCGGCTCGCCGATCTCGAACTTCGGCTCCTCGTTGATGCCGGTCGTGTGGGAGACAAGCTTGATGCCCACGCTGCCCGTCAACTCTTCCGATTCGATAGCGGCGCTGATCTTAGCGTCCGTATAAACCGGATAGTCTTTCTTATCCAAGGCGAAGTTAACGGTCAGATCCAGCTTCTTGAGCTCTTGCTTGATTTCCGCGAGAGCTTCGGATATTTCGCCGCTCTTCACGTCGGCCAGGGCCGTCTTCGCTTCGTCAAGATCTTCTTGCTTCAGCTGCAGCATATCGCGATATTCCGCATTCGTCGACAGAAGCTCGATGATTTCCGGAGCGATCTTCTCGATAACGGTATTGATGAAGCCCTCCAGCTGGGATTGATCCAGGTGGAATTGAATGACTTGTTTGGCGTCGACGTCGGCAGGCAGACCTGCGTCCTTCGCTTTGACCGATTTCAAATACGTCTTTTCATCCACGTGCTTGAACACGATCTCGAGCAGATCGTTCGAGAACTTCTGGGATTTCGCCACGTCAACGTTAGGCAACGGTTGACCGGACTCTTCCGCGAGCTGCTCCAGATCGAGCTCGACGAACTTATTCTGTACGCTTTCCGGAATCGGCAGCATCGGAATGTTCGGAACTTTAACCCAAATCTTCTTCTGCGTCATGACGACCGGAACGTTAAAGGTAATGGCCAGATCGCCCTTCAATGCCAATTGAAGATTCAGCTCCATCATCATCGGATCGACGCGATAAGCGCCCGTCCAGGAGAGCTCGGCGCTCTTCATCAGATTCAAGATAGCTGCCGCTTCCGCCGCGCTTTCTCCATCCGAAGGGAAGTTGAAATCTTCGATGACCATGCTGCCTTTGAAATTATACGATTTGATATCCGCTGATTTCGACATCGACGACTGGATAGCGTCCTTCGGCGACTTGTCTTTGGTGCAACCGCTGAGTACCAGGGCAGCCGTCAACAGCATCGCAACAATGGCGAAACCTAATTTACGCTTGAACAAAATGCAAAAACCCCTTCCAAGTAATCTAATATCTGAAAATCAAAACAAAGTTCATTGTAACTGATTTCCCAGCAAGGTGAAAGACCTTTAACCCTAAATTTTTGTTAAATTCCTGAAAGATCCGTAAAGCCTGTTAATGAATGTCTTTCTTCTTGAACCGTCCGCCCTTCACGTCGTGAATGTTGCCGACCGCCAGGAACGCTGCAGCATCCAACTCCCCCACGATCGTCTTCAGCTTCGCCTCTTCCAAGCGGGTAATTACGCAGAAAATCACCTTTTTTGAATCTCCCGTGTAGCCGCCTTCTCCGTGCAGATAGGTCACTCCGCGCCCAAGACGCGCCGTGATCGCGTCCCCGATTTCCTTGTGCCGATCGCTGATGATCCAGCACGATTTGGACTCGTCGAAGCCTTCGATCGTAAGATCTATTACCTTGAACGCAATATAGTAAGCAATCATCGAGAACATCGCCCGGTCCCAGCTATAGACGAAACCCGCGCTGCTTAGAATGAACAAGTTGATAAACATAACCACTTGCCCTACGGAAAAAGGAGATTTCCGGTTGAGCAGAATAGCGACGATCTCCGTCCCGTCCAGAGAACCCCCCGCCCGGATGACGATCCCCGTTCCCGCGCCCAGGAAGATTCCTCCGAATACAGCGGCAAGCAATATATCGTCGGTAAATGGCTCATAAGGATGAAGCAAGTAGGTGGTTACGGACAGCACCGCAACGCCGAGAAGCGTGGATAACGCAAATGTCTTGCCTATCGTTCGGTAACCGAGAATGAGAAAGGGAAGATTGAGGAGAAAGAGGAAGACTCCGATCGGAATTTTGCTTAAGTAGGAGGACATGATCGATATGCCCGTAATTCCGCCGTCTATGATTGAGTTATTGACGAGGAAGATTTCCAAAGCTACGGCTACAAGAATCGCTCCAACTATGATCAAGACGGATCGGCGAAAGATTTCCAGAGGAGCTTGCTTATGGTGCTGGATCGGTTTCGCCGCATTCACAGAGGTTGGCGCTTCCAGAGAGGGTGCTGCATCGGACATGAGACTAGTTCCTCCTTCGGTCTTCATGAATCTATTATACCAAGCCGGATACTAGGGGTAAACCTAACACAGTCACGGAAACGAGGGATGCGGCTTCAAGCCGTTGCACATGACTAAAAATCCCGGCACAGGGCCGGGATTAGATCGATTGCGAGCGGTGGATTAGCCTTCCGCGTTATTATGTCGAGTGTGATTGCGGTTCTTCACCTTTTTCGAGCCGGACAGCGGTTCATTGGGCTGGTGGTCTACTACGGAATGCCGAGGGCCGTGCTTCTCGTCGGGTTGAGGCACGGATTGCGACTTCGGTTTGCTCATGGCGCTATCGACTCCTCTTCTCGTTATAGATGTTCCAGGTCGGGCGTCTTATCGTGATT